>CAJPOH010000011.1 GCA_905372205.1 uncultured Treponema sp. | reverse complement strand
TGCAAGCAATGCTTATAATTATAAAGATTGTGAATTTATTTAAGAAAAGGTAACGCAAAAGTGGCAAAATTTGCCTACTTTCTGCATCTCGCATAAAATAATCATAGATGATATGTGGGATAGCTCCAACCAACACACCTTGAGGACACACATACTTACAAAAAAATGGATAGGCATACTTACCTAAAAAAAAGTATGGCACAAAGAAAGGTAATAGGAAAACTGCCACGCCTAAAAAAACAAATTTCATGTAGCTCAAAACAGCATTTAATTTGGCTGGCACTTTAATCTTCTTAAAAGGAATCTTATCCAACAAATCTTGATAAAATCCAAATGGACACATATACCCACAAAACCATCTTCCTGCAACAAGAGCAAAAAGAGCCGTAAGACCCACAACATAATATGGAAGATGGAATTTATATGGCACCTTCATCCTGCTACTATTAATCGTAGCTTGAATTGAACCTATAGGACATCCTGAAATTGCTCCAGGACAAGAATAACAATTCAACACAGGGAAGCACACTTTTTTTATGCTTCCCTGATAGAGAGTTCCACTAAAAAAGCCTCGCACATGGGCATTTGTAACAAGAAAACCAAGTGCTTGAATATAATGACGCGTTTTATTTAGCGTTTTTTGTTTAGAAGACTTACCCAAGTCCTATACACTCCATTCATATGTATATAGCTTTAATAAAGACACTCTTCACTTGCCCATCAGCAATGCCTGCATATAGAGCAAGTAAAGCTAGAGTGATAAAAGAAATACGCAAAATATTTAAGGCTTTTGCACTCATTATTTTTTCACTTTTGCTAATAATTCATCAAAAGCTTTAGCAAAATCTTCTTCACTTCTTCCACCAATTATTATGTTGCCAATAATATTTCCATCTTTATCGAAAAACAAAGTGGTAGGATATGCTGTAATATTATTGTAAATTGCGTTTAAGGAAGCGTTTTTCTTTAAGACTACAAAATCACACTTAGAATCTTGAATTATTTCTTTAGCTTCTTCTAAAGCAGAATCATCTTCGTCTGTAACATCAGAACAAATTGCCACAACAGCACAACCTTTTTCTCTATATGCTCTTTCTAAGTTTCCGATATCTGGAAGTTCTGCTCTGCAAGGAGGACACCAAGTTGCCCAAATATTCACCATAGTAACATGAGCCTTTTTGAATATATCTTGAGTCACTTCATTTCCATCTAAATCTGTAGTCTTGAATTTCAAGCCTTGTATTGATTGTAGTGAAGTTTTTCTAGTAACAGGATTTGCAACTTTTGCCCCTTCTTTAATCTTTTTTGAAACTGCTATTAAATCTTGGTACTGACTCTTCTCCTCATCTTCTAACATTTCCAAATCTACACCTTCATCAAAAGCTATTACTTGAGTGTATTCATCAGTTTTTCGTAAAACTGTAACATCTTCTGTCTCTAAAACCTTTGTGATAGGATTTTCTTCTGTAATAAGAGGTGTTCTTAATGTTACAAGTGCAAAGATGTCCTTAACACGAGGAATAATCTCATCTCCAATTTTTTGCCTTTTTTCATCATCAGTCATGTCTTCATTTGCAACAAGATCATCATAATCTTTGTTTGTTCTGTCAGAAACATACCTATAAAGATATCCTTTATATATAGGTTCATTTTCGTCATCTTCATCACCTATAGTGCTTACGACGATATTATCCTTTTTGTTGGATATATCTTCAGGCATATGAACCTTAAACCCAATTTCTGTAAAAGACTTCCAGTTTTCTTTTTCTTCAGCCTCACTGAGAGTTAAATCAGCTCCTTTTGCACTTCCTTTTGAACATGAAAAAAGAAATAGCATTGAAACAAAAGTAACAAGCTTAAAAATGTTTTTCATTCTTCTAAGCCTCCTTAAAAATACATTATGAGAGAAAATCATCTCCCTTCTTGACTCCATTATAGTAACAGTTTTTTATAAATACAAGACTATTATCAGCTTTTCAGACAGCAGTTTTTCAACCTTGCAAGAAATTTCAAGGTTGAAAGGGAATCCTTAGGAGATGGGCTGGAACACTTTTCTCTTCGAGCTTTTCAAGTCCTTATAAAAAGAACATTGCCTTGTGCAAAGAAGCCGCTTCCTTCGAGCGAAGGGAATGTTTCGCATCACCTTATGCGAATGTCTCGCATGCCTCGGTGCGAAGGTCTCGCATGCCTCGATGCGAATGCCTCGCATGCCTCGATGCGAATGCCTCGCATGCCTCGATGCGAAGGTCTTGCACCGCTCGGTGCGAAGGTCTTGCACTGCTCGGTGCGAAGGTCTTGCACTGCTCGGTGCGAAGGTCTCGCATGCCTCGATGCGAATATCTCGCATGCCTCCATGCGAGAGGTTCGAAATCCCTAAGCCTGAGTTTTACGTGATCTATAATGGAACGAAAGAACGCCCTGCTGTAGAAGAGCTAAGACTGTCTGACGCATTTATGGACTGCGGAGCAGTGGCACCTTTAGAGCTAATCGCCAAAGTCATAAATATAAACCATCCTGAAAACAATGAGTTTTTGGAAAAATGCGAGCTATTAAAAGGGTATAAAGAGTTTTGGAAACGCTGATTAAAGCTAGGCTACCGCCAGCGATAGCTACTAGGCGGAGCATTTAATCAGCGTTTCCTTAACTCTTCGCTATACCTAGTGCTAGTTTTCTTTCCCATTTTTATACTCCTTTTGGAGTCCAACTTTTCGCACTAGTCCACATCAATGCCAAATTCAACCTCATAATTAACCTCCAATAGTTTTATTCTACTCTCATTTTATTTTAGAGATGAGATTTTTGCGTGATACACAGGATTTATTTCGAGCGAGATTTAACGTGATACAATTCGGCAATTCTGTACAGAATGCACCCTCGTTGCTGTACAGCATTCAACCCCAATGCTGTACAGAATGCGGACGCAATATAGCGGGGTTTGCACACCCAATGCTGTACAGAATGGGGTCAGTACATTAGCTAAGGTACAACTATAACATTAGCTAATGTACTATATTCACATCCCCTAATGTATCATTATGACATTCCCTAATGTTAGGATTGTAGTAGTAATGTATGCTGTTTTCAAAAGTATTGTTTCTTGAAATCTTAAATTCTTGAAAAATACAAAAGAAATTATGAGAAGAAGCTAGAAAATCAATAAGAAGCTTCAGATATTCCTTAAATATAACATATCAAAGCCCATAAAGGTCAATATAATATTTTAAAAAATCCTTTTCTTCTTGTATTGAATTATTTCTTTTCTACCATTACAATGCTTGAGGATTTCGTTTCAAGGACTTTCAACTTATGCATTCTAAGTATATTTTTATAACAGGCGGAGTAGTTTCATCTTTAGGCAAGGGAATTACAGCTGCATCTATTGGGCTTTTACTAAAAAGCCGTGGCTACTCAGTGGTAAACCAAAAGTTTGACCCATATCTGAATGTTGACCCAGGCACTATGGATCCATATCAACATGGTGAGGTGTTTGTTACAGAAGATGGTGGAGAAACTGACTTAGACTTAGGGCATTATGAACGTTTTACCGACGTCGCTCTCCATAAATTTAATAGCACTTCAGCTGGAAAAATCTATTTAAGCATTTTTGAAAAAGAAAGAGCAGGAAAATATAATGGTGGCACAGTGCAAGTAGTCCCTCATGTCACAGATGAAATCCAGCAACACATAATGAAAGCAGAAAAAGAAGAAGCTCCAGACTTTATTATAAGTGAAATCGGTGGAACTGTTGGAGATATAGAAGCATTGCCATTCATAGAAGCAATTAGACAAATGCGTTATACAGTTGGGAAGGATAACTGTATGTTTATACATTTAGGTCTTCTTCCATATTTAAAAGCTTCAGGTGAAGTGAAAACAAAACCTATGCAACACAGCGTAAAAGAACTTTTGAGTTTTGGAATCCAACCTGATGCACTTGTGTGTCGCTCTGAAAAAAAGATGAGTGAGTCTGTTAAGGCAAAATTAAGCCTTTTTTCAAACGTAAGAGAAGAATCAATTATAGAAAATGTAACAGTTCCTTCCATATATGATGTACCATTAAAGCTAGAAGAAGCTGGTTTGGGGTCTGTTATTTGCAAAACATTCAATATAGAAGATAGAACACCTTCTCTTGATAGCTGGAAAGAAATAACAGAGTTATATCATAATCCCGAAAGAAGAGTTTCGATTGCAATTGTTGGAAAATACGTAGAACTTCAAGATGCTTATTTAAGCGTTGCAGAAGCATTAACATCAGCAGGTATTGCACACAAAGCTGGTGTAGATATTGTTTGGGTGGATTCAAAACGCTTAAAAAACGAAGAAGATGTAAAACATGCATTGAAGAATGTGCAAGGGGTTTTAGTTCCTGGTGGTTTTGGAAAAAAGGGAATTGAAGGAATGTTTTTAGCTTGCAAATATGCACGTGAGAATAATGTTCCATATTTAGGGATATGCTTAGGAATGCAAGTGGCTTTAATTGAGTATGCAAGAAATATGATAGGCATAAAAGAAGCTTCTTCTACAGAGTTTGACCCTAACATCAAAGAACCGCTTATCACACTTATGGAAGGAAAAAATAGAGAGCTTATTGGAGGCACTTTGCGACTTGGCCTTTATCCTTGCTCTTTAAAAAAAGATAGCTTAGTTCAAAAAATCTATGGCAAGGAAGAAATTAAAGAGCGTCATAGGCACCGATATGAGTTTAACAATAGTTATAAAGAAAAACTTGAAAGTTCTTCTTTAGTGTTTTCAGGAATCAATAAAGAAAAAAATCTTGTTGAAATGATTGAGCTTAAAGACCATAAGTGGTTTGTAGCTTGTCAATTTCATCCTGAATTTGCATCTCGCCCTAATAAACCACATCCACTTTTTAAATCTTTTATAGAAGCTACATTAAAAGACTAGGAGAGAAAATGACCTATGGAAAAATACTCGTTTAAGGAAATAGAAGCAAAATGGCAGAAATATTGGGAAGAAGATCAAACATTTAAATGTGAGGAAGATGAAAGATATCCTAAAGAAAAAAGGTGTTATGTGTTAGATATGTTTCCATATCCATCAGGAGATGGTCTTCATGTGGGGCATCCTGAAGGCTACACCGCAACGGATATTTATTCTAGGTTTTTGAGAATGTCGGGCTACAATGTTTTGCATCCAATGGGCTTTGATTCTTTTGGACTTCCTGCGGAAAACTATGCAATAAAGACAGGTACACATCCTTTAATTACAACAGAAAAGAACATCAAAAATTTTGAAAGACAAATTAAGGCTTTAGGCTTTTCTTATGATTGGAGTAGGAAGATTTCTACATGTGAGCCTTCTTATTATAAATGGACACAATATCTATTCTTAAAACTGTATGAAAGGGGCTTGGCTTATGAAAAAGAAGCTTCAATCAATTGGTGTCCTTCTTGTATGACAGGATTAGCTAATGAAGAAGTGAAAGATGGAAAATGTGAACGTTGTTCTTCTAGTATTGAGCGAAAAAATATTAGACAGTGGTTCTTAAAAATTACAGAATATGCGGATGAATTATTGGAAGGTTTGGAAGAATTAGATTGGCCAGAGTCAATTAAGCAAATGCAAAGGAATTGGATAGGAAAGAGTGTAGGTTGTGAGGTAGATTTTAGTGTGGCTTCACACAAAATAACAGTTTTCACCACACGTCCTGACACATTGTATGGAGTTACGTATATTGTGTTAAGTCCCGAGCATAAATTGCTTGATTCTATAGTTTCTGAAACTGAAAGAGAAAAGGTTTCTGAGTATGTGAAAATGGCAAAAAATAAAAGTGATCTTGAACGAACAGACCTTGCAAAAGAAAAAACTGGTGTTTTTACAGGCTCTTATGCCATTCATCCTCTCACACAAAAAGAAGTGCCTATTTGGGTTTCGGACTATGTGCTAACTTCTTATGGTACGGGGGCTGTTATGGCTGTTCCTTGCCATGATGAGCGGGACTGGGCATTTGCAAATAAGTTTAATTTGCCAAAAATTCAAGTTGTTGCAAAAGAAAAGGGTGGCGTAGGCGACGCATCAATATGTTTTACAGATTTTGGCTATTCTATTAATTCTGAAAGTGCTACAGGGCTTTCAACAGAAGAAGCAAAAAAGCATATAACTAGCTTGCTTGTTCAACTTGGTAAAGGTAAAGAAAAAACTTATTACAAAATGCGAGATTGGATTTTTAGTAGGCAACGTTACTGGGGGGAGCCTATTCCTATTGTACATTGTTCTAAATGTGGATGTGTTCCACTAAAGCTGGAAGATTTGCCTCTCACCTTGCCAAATGTGGAAGCCTACAAGCCTTCTAACACAGGAGACGGACCTTTAAGTATTATTGAAGATTGGGTGAATACAACATGTCCAAAGTGTGGATGTGTGGCAAAGCGAGAGACTAACACTATGCCACAATGGGCAGGCTCTTGTTGGTATTATCTTAGATATACAGACCCACATAATAATGAATGTTTTGCAAGTAAAGAAAAAACTGATTACTGGATGCCTGTTGATCTTTATGTAGGAGGGGCAGAGCATGCTGTGCTACACCTTCTTTATGCTAGGTTTTGGCATCATGTTTTTTATGATGCTGGCTTGGTAAAAGATGCAGAGCCTTTTAAGAAGCTTGTAAATCAAGGTTTGATCACGTCTTTTGCATATATGAGAAAAAATAAAAGCTTAGTACCTATTGATGAAGTTGAAGAGCGTAGTGAGAATAAATTTTTTGATAAAGCTAGTGGAGAAGAATTAAGCCAAGTTATTGCAAAGATGTCTAAGAGTTTAAAGAATGTTGTGAATCCTGATGATATTATAGATGAGTATGGTGCTGATACATTTAGAATGTATGAAATGTTTCTAGGTCCTCTTGAAATGTCAAAACCATGGAACACAAAGGGGATTTTGGGGCTTTATAGATTTTTAGAGAAAGTATGGAATTTGCTAGACAAGCCTAGAAAAGAAGTTAAAGAAAACGATGTGAGTGATGAAAATAACAAAAAGGTTACATACCTTTTGAATAAGACAATTAAAAAAGTTACTCAAGACACTCAAAGCCTAAATTTTAACACGGCAATTAGTCAGATGATGATTTTTATCAATGAGATAGGTAAACTAAAAGAAATTCCAACTTATGCGATTAAGACATTTTTGCATCTTCTTTGCCCCTATGCTCCCCATATTACAGAAGAAATGTGGGAAAGATTGGGGGAGAAAACTTTATTGTGCAATAGTAGCTGGCCTATGTTTATAGAAGAATATTGTCAAGATGAAAACAAAACAATTATGATTTCTATAAATGGAAAGGTTAAGGGTAGTCTTAGTGTTGCCTCAGGCACAGAAAAAGATGAAATTATTAGACTAGCTTTTGAAAGTGAATGTGTAAAAAAGCTTTCTATAACTGGAGAAAATGCAAAAAAGATAATTGTAGTGCCTGATAAAATTATAAATATAGTAGTGTAGAGAAGTAAAATAGTTGACCTTTATATATTAGAGTGTTAGTATAGAATGAGGTTAGATTTTCATTTTTGATAATTTTCCCGGGGGTTATGGATGAAAGATATATATTCTTTCGGTAATGGCAAAGCAGATGGCGATGCAACAATGAAAGCTATTTTAGGTGGAAAAGGTGCAGGTCTTGCAGAGATGACAAAGATAGGTTTACCTGTTCCTGCTGGTTTTACAATTTCTACTTCCGTGTGTGAAGATTATTATAAGCATAATAAAGGGTATTCAAAAGTAGTTAAGGAAGATGTTGAAAAAGCTCTTAAACTGTTGGAAA
This sequence comes from uncultured Treponema sp., assembly GCA_905372205.1. Classification (GTDB taxonomy): domain Bacteria; phylum Spirochaetota; class Spirochaetia; order Treponematales; family Treponemataceae; genus Treponema_B. Next base: position 2,868 of record CAJPOH010000011.1, on the reverse strand, counting down.
AGACTACAGGCAAAAAGTTGGGAGATAGTAAAGATCCTCTTTTAGTTTCTGTGCGTTCAGGGGCTGCTATTTCTATGCCCGGTATGATGGAAACAATATTAAATTTAGGGCTTAATGATGAATCTGTAGAAGGATTAGCAGAAAAAACTAATAATAAACGTTTTGCATTGGATGCTTATAGACGTTTTATTATGATGTATGGAAGCACAGCTAAAGATATTGAACGTAAAAAGTTTGATGAAATTTTTGATAAGATTAAAGATAAGAAAACAAGAAAAAGACTAGGACTTTCAAGTGATGCAAAAGTTTCTGATACTGATGTAAACGAAGAAGAGCTTTCAGATTTAATCAATGAATATAAAATCCTATACAAAAAAGAAATTAAAGAAGAATTCCCTCAATCTCCTATTGAACAACTTTGGGGAGCAATTAGTGCAGTATTTAATTCGTGGATGAGCAAAAAGGCTGTTAAATATAGAAAGGCAGAGAATATTGTAGGACTTCAAGGAACTGCTGTTAATGTTATGCAAATGGTCTTTGGAAACAAGGGACGTACTTCAGGTACTGGCGTTTGTTTTACGCGAGACCCAAACACTGGCAAGAATGAATTTTATGGTGAGTATCTGTTTAATGCACAAGGTGAGGATGTTGTTGCAGGGGTTAGAACCCCAATTAAGCTTGATGAATTTGCAAAAGAAGATGTAAAATCTTACAAAAAGCTTTGTGAGATGAGGAGTATCCTAGAAAAACATTATAGAGATATGCAAGATATGGAGTTTACCGTAGAAGAAGGAAAGCTTTATATTTTGCAATGCAGAAATGGAAAACGTCTTCCATCAGCTAGTTTTCAAATGGCTGTAGATATGGTTGGCGAAGGTTTGATAACGAAAGACGAAGCTATTTCTCGAATTAAAGCTACTGATATCGAAGGAGTTTTTTATCATAGTCTTGATTATTCTAAGCTAGGAGATTTAAAGCCTTTTGTTTCTGGAATTCCTGCTGTTCCTGGTGCTAGTGTGGGCATAGTAAGCCTTTCTGCAGAAAAGGCGGAAGAATATGAAAAAGCAGGTGAAAAAGTTATACTTGTTCGCCATGAAACTAGTCCGGAAGATGTTGGAGGCATGCACGTTGCAGAAGGTATTTTAACAGCAACTGGTGGAAAAACCAGCCATGCTGCAGTTGTAGCAAGAGGTTGGGGAAAATGTTGTATTGTAGGTTGTGATGCCTTGCGTATTGATGAAGAAAATAGAGAAATATCTAGTAATGGCATTGTAATAAAAGAGGGAGAATACATAACTCTTGATGGCTCTAAAGGTCAAGTTTATAAAGGATGTCTTGACTTAGTTAGCCCGAAACCATCTAAAGCCTATGAGCAATTGATGAAATGGGTTGATGAAAAACGAAAAATTAAGGTGCGTACGAATGCGGATACTCCTGAAGATGCTAAGATCGCTCGCTCTTTAGGGGCTGAAGGTATCGGTTTGTGCCGAACAGAACATATGTTTTTTACAGATCCTAAAACTGGCAAAAATGATGCAAAGAGACAGTTAGCAATTAGAGATATGATTTTAGCAACAAATCAGCTAGATAGAGAAAAGGCTCTGAAAAGACTGCTTCCGTATCAAACAAAAGATTTTGAAGGTATTTTTAAGGCAATGGATGGATATCCTGTAACGATTAGATTGATAGACCCGCCTTTGCATGAGTTTTTACCTAAAGATAAGGAAGAACAGCAAAAACTTGCAGAAGAACTTAACGTTGGTTTTAGCACAGTTAAAGATAGGGTGGAACAGTTGCACGAGGCAAATCCTATGCTGGGGCATAGGGGGTGTAGACTTTCTATTACATATCCTGAAATTTTAACCATGCAGGTTACTGCTATAATAAGTGCTGCTTGCACTGTTCAAAAGAAAGGCATTAAAGTGTTTCCAGAAATTATGATTCCTTTAGTAATTGACCCTAAGGAGTTTGCAATTTTGGAAAAGCAGGTTAGAGAAGTAGCTGATGCTATTATAGAAAGTAAATCAGAGACTGGAAAACTTGATTATCTTGTTGGCACTATGGTTGAAACTCCACGTGCTTGTATCTTTGCAGACAAAATCGCAGAAAAAGCCCAGTTCTTTTCTTTTGGAACCAATGACTTAACACAGATGACTTTGGGCATTAGCCGAGATGATGCAGGTAAATTCTTAGATACTTATGTTGATGAAAACAAGGCTGGTATTTTTGAAAGTGATCCTTTTCAATCTATAGATCAAGAAGGCGTAGGTAGTCTAATTAGGATGGCTATAGAAGGTGGAAGATCAACAAATGAAAACTTAAAAATTGGTGTTTGCGGAGAACATGGTGGCGACTTAAAATCTGTTAAGTTTTTCTCATCTCTTGGAATGAACTATGTTTCTGCCTCTCCCTATAGAGTGCCAATCGCTCGCCTTGCAACCGCACAAGCTGAGATAGAGAAGAAATAAGTAACTTATACCATACCTCTCACTCTATACTGAGGGAACGGGATATGAAAGTCTAACTAAAAAATGCATATACTTGGCTAATTTATACTGTGTATTCTGTGTTTCTAATATGAACCAGCAAGGTTGTTCTTTTGCCTGCCTTTGTATTTCTATCCCCTCACCCTGGAGTATCTTTTATGAATATGGAAAAATCAAGAAAAGAGCTGTGTAAATAGCTAATAAATTAAGCTGATTTTTCAATTTCCATTTCAATGATAAAAGAAATCCTATTAGACCACTCGTTTCAAGCTTCACAACAAAATGAAAATTAATATTATAGAATAGCCAAGAAAATTCTTAAGATTAATAAAGCCCTTATTAATTTTAATCAAGAGACATAAGTAGTTAGGCAGGTTAATAA
>CAJPOH010000010.1 GCA_905372205.1 uncultured Treponema sp. | reverse complement strand
AGGTGAAAAGGGGCCTTGGGTGGCTCGCTACACTAGAGAAGACAAAGAACTAGATATTGCGTTGAAAACTTATTATGAACGTATAAAAGCAAGAGACAAAGACAAGGTGAGTCCTTTCCGCGAAACTTATAATTTTCTTGCAGGTGAAGCTGATATGAGGGTGGAAGACCCCGAACTACTACTTTCAGATACGTATAAAGATAGGAAAAATGAGTTTTTTGCAATGTTGAACTCTCCAAATAAAAATGAGCGAGCTTTGGAGAGTATTAATGAAATGATTCGTGATAATCCTTTTTTGCTTGAATGTGGATATAAAAGGCACGAAGTAGGTTCATCAGATGAGGTAATTCCTGAGCTTTCTGCACTAGAAATTGCGATAGAGATGAGAGATGAGCGTTTGTTTGACTTAATTTTTGCTCAAACAAATGTGAATAACCTTAAATTTAGTGCAGTTTATAAAGATTGTCTAACGTGTGCAATAACAAACAATAATCCTAAAGTGATAAAAAAATTATTAGAATATGATAGTAATCCTACAGGGGTTCAAGGTCATATAATTGAACCCCTCATGAGTCCAAATGGTGCTAACTTCTCTCCAAACCCAATTATCGAGTACCTAGAAAAATGTCTTAGACCTACAAAAGAAAGAGCAACATTTCTAAAAAAGACAATATTGAGCGATAATATGGTGAATGAGGAGGCGAAAGCTTCGTATGAATGGGCTATGGAAGAGTTTAAAGATAGGATATGGATACTCGAAGCATTGCTTGGATATTATAAAAGTGCGTTTAAGAGCAATACAAGTTTGCCTAGTTATGTGGTTGCAAATGTATTAGAGCATGACGATGAGGACTTACTTTTGCTTTTGTATAATCATAGTAGCTTTAAGGAAGATTTTTATCGAGCAGAGAAAAAAGATGGCAGAGCACTGCAATTTATTTTATTAGAAAAGAAATATTTTAAGGCTCTAAAGCTTTTTATGGAAAACTCATATTTTATGGAGAATAATTGGTATAAAGCCACAGACCCCAAAAATCACAATAAAACTTTTGAAGAATTACTAATAGCATCTCCACGAAGTGATGAAATAGATAATATTTTTTCTCTCTATAATAAGTTAAAGGAAGTAAAAGAAAAAAAGCAAAAGTGAAAAAGGGAGATAGTTTCAAGTTTTGTGTAAACTTTAAAAACTGATACAAGATTTGTAAAAGTTTACTGATGGGCAGAGCCTATTTTTCGGATTCTGTCCATATCTGCGTTATACATAAGTTTTTAGATAAGTCAATAAGCCTTGACCTAAAACAAATTACTCTTACAGCTTTCGTTTGCTCAGACGTTCTTCAAAAGAGATTTCCAACTGAGAATTGATCTATCCCCAATCCTGTAGCCTATCTGTCCATTTTTTGTTATATTCATACTCGCCAAATAAAGCATTTTAAAAAGGCTGTCATCTGATGGAAAAACGGTCTTGCTTTTTGGTTATCTTTCGGAGCTGACGATTAAATCCTTCAATGGCATTTGTAGTGTAAATCAGCCGTCTTACTGCTTCAGGATACTTGAAATATGTGGATAAGCCCAGTTATTATGCCACGATTTATAGATTTTTGGGTACTTAGCAATCCCTAATATATCTAAAATAGTTTTCCCATTACCTGCTACACCACACATAACTACCATTAATATTTCATATAAGCTTTTGTTTCCCCACTTTCCAACCTTGTTGACTCTTCTATCTAGTTCTTCAAAGAACTCTTTTAACCCCTCAACCATAGATTTTATTATACATCATTTCTTATTTTTTTCTAAGCTAGAAGCCCTGTATGATACAACTCGCATACTTGAATATTTTTGATTTTTTTATTAGTATACAACTCAGAGTATTTGAGGCTGGTTAGCTAGCTTTAATTTGGCGTCGTACCCAAGCGGTAAGGGAGAGGTCTGCAAAACCTTTATGCATCAGTTCGATTCTGATCGACGCCTTTCTTCATAAGATTCCAATCAATATGATTGCAGGATATCTCTTGGCTTAGAGCCATTTGCAGGTCCCACAACACCTCGTTCTTCCATTTCTTCTATTATGCGTGCAGCTCTGTTGTATCCAATCTTTAGTCTTCTTTGAATATAAGATGCTGAAGCTTTTCCTTCATTTAGTACAATGTCCACAGCTTCATCATATAATGGATCACTCTCTTCTCCAAAAAATGAATCAGGAGTTTCTTCGGCTTCATCCATAAATATTTCATCATCAATATAATCTGGCTCTCCAAAAGATTTAACTCTTTCCACCACTTTTTCAACTTCTTCTTCTGAAACAAAAGCTCCTTGTATACGTGTAGGCCATGGTCTTGCAGGACTCACATAAAGCATATCCCCTTTTCCTAAGAGTTTATCTGCCCCTCCATCATCCAATATGATCCTACTATCCACTCGAGAAGCTACCATAAAAGCAATGCGACTAGGAATATTTGCTTTGATAAGTCCTGTTATAACATCAGCAGAAGGTCGTTGCGTTGCAAGTACTAAGTGAATACCAACAGCTCGGCTCATAGCACAAAGGCGTGAAACAGTGCCTTCAAGTTCCTTGCCTGTTGTAGCCATCAAATCTGCAAATTCATCAATAATAATTACAATGTAGGGAAGACGCTCCATTGTTACATTTTCTGCTCTTATCTTTTTGTTGTAGCTTTTTATATCTCTTACACTCATTTTATCAAGAAAAGCATAACGCCTTTCCATTTCACAAATGCAATACTGTAATGCCTGAAATGCCTTTTTTGGCTCTGTAATTACAGGAGTGAGAAGATGTCCTATATCATTATATAACTTTAATTCCACTATTTTTGGGTCAACTAACAATAGTTTTACTTCATTAGGTTTGTTGTTGTATAGAATAGAAAGAATAATTGAATTGACGCAAACTGACTTACCAGCACCTGTGGCTCCAGCTATTAGTAAGTGAGGCGTTTGTGCCAAATCTATTGTTTGTGGTTCTCCAGTAATATCTTTTCCTAAAACGATTGGGATTGCCATCTTTTTTGCTTCTGGGTTCTCAACTTGAATTAGTTCCCTAAAACCAACAATAGAACGCTTTTCATTTGGAATTTCAATTCCTACAGCTCTTTTTCCCGGAATGGGAGCTACAATTCTCACACTTTCTGCAGCAAGACGTAAGGCTATGTTGTCCTGTAGGGCAGTGATTTTTCCTAGTTTTATACCGGGTGGAGGCAAGACTTCAAACATTGTTACAACTGGTCCTTTTCTAATTCCTGTTATTTCAACATTTATTTTGAATTCATTTAATGTGCTTTTTAGTCTAAAAGCTGCTTGACGTGTGGAGCTATCAATAATCCAATAGTCATTTCCCGGATATTCTGTTAATAAGTCGAACGGAATATTATAGCCTTGAGTTTTTTCAGTTATATTGGCAACTAGTGGTTTTATAGAAGTTGCCTCTATTTTTTGAATCTTTTCTAATTCTTCCTTGATGTAAGCTTCATTTTCTATGTTTTCCATTTCTTTTGTCTCTAGTTTTTCAGTTTGAATCTGTTGCATCTCTTTAGAATCAGCTACAAGGTAGTTAGATTTTATTTCATCTCTTAGATTGACTTTAGTTTGAGCCTCTTCATCCTTTTTCTCTTCTTCATTAGAAGATATGTCTTCATCAATTTTAGATTCTTCATTAACATTCATTTCTTTGATAGTAGGAGAAAGAGCATTTTCTGTTTTAACTTCTTCTAAAACTTCATTTTGATTAACTATCTTTTTTTCTTCATTGATTGCATCTTCTATTTTTTTAATTGTTTTTTCTATTGTTTTTTCTATTTCTTCAGTATTGATATCTTCTTTTACAATATTTTGAAGAGCATCATCTTTTTCAATTTTAATTTCTTCTATTGCGGGGTGTTCAGGTGTGGCATCATTAACTTCGCTAGGTTTTTCAGTTTCAGGTTCGTTTTCATATATAGAAACATCTTTGTTTTCTTTAGATTCGTTTTCAAATTTGAATAGCGAAAAAAATGTTTCTTTAGGTTTTTCTTTTTTGTCTTCTTCTCTTATTTCAGTATTTTTATTAAGTTTTTCTCCCGAATACTCATCTGCAATAATATCAACATCATATCGATAGCTTACTTCTTGCTTGTAATTTTTGAAAAACTTCATTGCTATAAGGTGCGAAATCATAAGCTCAATACAAATAAGCAAAAGAGTGACGAGAATGATCATCCAACCAACAAAGCTCTTTATCGTGGAATTTTGGATAATAGGTAAAAAAGTATAAAAAGAATATTCTCCTGCAACGCTCGTAAAAAAGCAAAATGGACTTGCTAGAAGAGTTGCCCTTGAATGTTTTGTCCATCCTGGCATAAACAAAATTATTGAAGCATAAAGCAAAATGATAGGTAAAAGGAATGAAGAAAGTTTATATATTGCAACAATTGCAATTACCCATTGCAAAAACATATTTTGATTTTCGTAAACTTCAAATATAGCAAGAGACATAGAAATAGTTATTGCTACCGAAAGTAAAAAGAAAAGACATGAAAACATTAAGGCTATAATTCTAGTAATTGGTCTTGTTTTCAAAATAACCTCCTCATCATTTTTGCTAAAGTTTGATATTCTTAAAGCTTAAAAAAATTGAAAATATATAGTCAAAATTATAGATAATGGCAATAAATAAAATGCAAAATATGCTATTTTTCTTGTTTTTAGCAGGCTTATTAGTAGGGTGAGAGCAAAAAAACCCACAACAAAGGCAGTAAGCATTCCTATTATTAGCTGAAAATATCCAATATAACTAACAATAGCCTTAGAAGAATGCAATTCCAAAAGCAAAGCACCAAGTATTGCTGGAATAGAAAGAATAAAAGATTTTTCAGCCACCTCTTCGTTTAAAAAACCTAACATCAATAAAACAGATATTGTCATTCCCGAGCGTGAAATGCCGGGAAAAACACTAATTCCTTGTGCAATTCCTAGTATTAAGGCTGAACGAATGAGACAAGGCTTTTTATTGAGATGGGGTTTAGAAGAAATGAAAAGCATTATGGAAGTGATAAGAAAACCTATAGGAATAGCTTTTATATTTAGATTTTTCGTTAAATCTTTTAGTGCAAAGCCTACAATTGCAGTGATGCAAGAAGCTAGTAAGATTAATGCAACTGTCTCAAGATTTTCACTGTCATTGTTGGTGTTTTTTCTTACTATAAATCGTAGTGTGGAAAAAATGAGACTAGTTATTCTTTTTCTAAAAACAAGACACAAAGAAGCAAGGGTTGCAACATGAAGAAAAATATCAAAAATGAGAGGAGCATCCTTTATGTTTACAAAATACTTACACAGCTGTAAGTGACCTGAGCTTGAAATAGGTAAAAATTCACCTATACCTTGTATTATTCCTAGTATGATTGATTGAAATATAGTCATGTTACCATCCCTATAAAAACTGCATCTACTATATTAACATAAAGACTATACCTATTCTATAACTGTTCTTTTGTGAAGCAAATAAATAATAATTCAAGTTAGCATTTCCTTCTTCAATCATATCATACGTGTCGACTTTTTTACCTTTTCGACATGCAATGATAAAATCAAGCCATTCCTCATTATAAGATTCAAATCTTAATATATAGCATTCTTCATACACGGAAGGATTAAGTTCATATTTTGAAATAACAGCATCCTTGTTTTGATTTTTAAACCTTTTGCACCAATTTTTACTCATTTCATAATATGGTGTTGTATAAAAACCTGCCCCAAAGTCAAGTTTACTTCTTGAATAGCTGATATCAGGTGAAACAATTTCAGTGTTGGAGGCATGATATAAGACATATTTTTATTTTCTGCTCCTTTGCAACAGTTAAAATATCTTCAATAATATAATCTTTTCCTTGAGTATGAAGTGCTTCATAACTTGCTACGATGTAATCATAAAGTAAAGATGAGTCTTCAGTGAAAGCTTTATACACACCACTTCCATTTTTGTCTAAATAAATCGCTATACTTTCTATGCAAAAAATTGCAAACTCTAATTTTTCTTCTGTCATGTTTCCAAGATGAACAATGCTCAAGTTGCATCTCCTAATAATATTTTTGCTTTTTTTGCCCACTTGTTAGAAAAATAATATGTAAAAGAAATTATAGTCCCTATTGAAAAACCTATTCCAATAGAAAGATAAACTCCCTTCACTTCTAAAAATGAAGATAGGAAAATCGCAATTGGGATTCTAAAGCCCCACATAGTAAGAAGTGTTGCAATCATAGAGAAAAAAGTGTCTCCAGCTCCGCGTATTACCCCGTTAACAATAAACATAGTGGCTTGTATTATGTATGAAGGAGCAACGAGATAGATGTATAACATTCCACCTGCAAGATAAACTTCAGATGAAAGAAAAAGCATCATCACATATTTTGCAAAAATCATAACTAAAATAGTGAATAATGCTGTAATAGAAACTCCAATAGCCAAAGCAGAATGCAAACCTCGCTTTACTCTTTCCATTTTGCCAGCTCCCATGTTCTGCCCTACAAATGTAGCTAAAGCCAAGCCAATATTGAAAGAAGGCATTGTTGCAAAAGCGTCAAGCTTGCTCGCAGCCACAAAAGAAGCAGAAGCAACGGAACCAAAATTGTTCACTAGAGAAGTAATCGTCATAAAACCAGCCCCTACCAACGACTGCTGAATACCCGATGGTAAGCCTAGTTTTATAGACTTTACAAAAATATCTCTATCAAATTGCAACTTAAATACATTAAATCTTAAAACTTCATGTTCTTTACGAGCTATCAATATAAGAAGAAAAGCAGAAACTGCTTGTGAGATAACTGTAGCATAAGCTACTCCATCAACTCCTAGCTTAAAGACAATTACAAAAACCAAGTCTAAAATAATGTTTAGCACAGTTGAAACAACTAAAACATATAATGGAGTTTTAGAATCTCCAAAGCCTCGTAACATTGCAGTAAAACCATTATACAGGAAAAGAAAAATAACCCCTGCAAATGTTATCTTCACATAGCGTTCTGAAATTTCCAAAACATCAGGTGGCACTCTCATAATATATAAAATTTGAGGCGTTAAGAAAAAACCTATAATGGACATAAAAATGCCAAAGCAAAAGATTGTGCATATAGTGGTGTGTACTGTTTTTTTAACGTTATCATTCTTTTTTGCTCCTAAAAATTGTGCTATAAGAATATTTGACGCCAGAGAAAACCCAATCATCAAACTTAAAAAAACAAGTACAATAGGAAAAGCTTGACCCACAGCAGAAAGGGCCTTTTCACTTACATATTTCCCAACTACAATTGTGTCCACAACGTTATATAATTGTTGCAAAAGATTACCAAGCAACATGGGAAGTGAAAATAAAATCAATACCTTTGCTTCATTTCCTTCTGTTAAATCTTTCATTATAATCACCTTAAACTCTTTTTTCCCACCAAGGTCTTTTAACATAACAAAAAACTACAACTAAAAGTTCCACAGTTTCAGCTAAAATATAGGAAGACCATACAAAATATAATGGAAGAGATAGACATTTGACAACGACATATAGGAAGGGAATCTGAATCAACCAACGAGAAATAAAGCTAGAATATAATTTTGGTTTATTATCTCCAGCACCTGAAAAAGAAACAGAAAGACCTGCTGCAAAAGCCAAAGGTAAAAGAGAAAAAGACAAAAAATATACCATAGGGATGCTTAAAGCGATTTCTTCAGGTTCTGTGAGAAAAACATTCATAAAAAGATATGGAAAGGAGCAAACTAATATGATAAAAGTACCTACAAGAGTACTCGCCATTAAAGCAGCAAAAATGGAAGTTATTTTTGCATCTTTCACGTTTCCCCTTCCTAATGCATGCCCTACAAGAGCAGAACCTCCCATAGTAAAGCCAAAAATAGGCATGTTTGCAAGTTGGCTCATTTTAGCACCAATTCCTGCTATAGCAATTGCAACAGAGCCGTATACAGAAACAAATTTCATAATTGTAGCCCCTGAAAGTTGCCTAACAAACAAATTGATTCCTGAGGGCAGACCTATTCTAAGTAGCGACAAATCAATTTCTTTATCGAGAGAAAAAAGTCCTTTAAAGCTAATTCGTATCTCTCTTCTTCCTGAAAGCAAGATGATAAAACCATAAGTAAAGCTTAAAGAAGTTGCAATAACTGTGGCAAGGGCAGCTCCAAAAACACCTAAACCTGCTCCTGGAATATTTATAAATGGAACTTTTTCAAACATTAAAATTGGGTCTAACACTATGTTTGTTATGCTTGCAATAAACATGATGATCATAGGGGTTTTAGAATCTCCTGTACATCTAAAAATAGTGTTTACAGAGTAGGAAGAAAACATGATAGGTGTAAAAAATATTCTAATTAAACCATATTCAAATGCAGCCTTATAAACAGAAGCATCAGAAGAATAAAAACGCAACAATGGAGATAAGAAAATCAACATTAGAATAGCAGAAAAAAAAGCCAACACAACCTTAAAGCTAATTGTTTGCTCGCATATTCTTTGAGTGTATTCTTTAACGCCTCTACCATAACTTTGCGAAATCATCGAAACAGAACTTGCACCTGCAACTTCGTTTAAAACTGTAAAGATTGCATATATTGTTGTAAAAAGCGTAACTCCTGAAAGCGCAGTACTCGAAATGCGTGTTACCCATGCAATATCTACAACATCATAAAAGCTTTGCAAAGCATAAGAAGTCATTGTAGGATATGAAAGATGCCATAAATTCTTTGCTATGCCTAAATTATGCTTTGATATAGTTGGTGTTTTATTCATAACCAAAGTTTGCTAATACAAAATTGAAGAAGAACTCACATCTTTTAGAAGAACATCATGAGCAGCCCCTTCTTTAATGGAAGCTTGAGAAACAAGAGTGAGCTTTGCATTTTCTCTAAATTCCTTTAAATTAAGAGAACCACAATTACACATAGTGGAAGAAATTTTACTCAATGTGACTTTGATGTTTTCTGAAAGTTTTCCTGCATAGGGAACGTAAGAATCAACACCTTCTTCAAAGCTTAAGGCAGCTTTACCACCTGAATCATAGCGTTGCCAGTTTCTAGCCCTTGCAGAACCTTCCCCCCAATATTCTTTCATAAAGTTTCCATTAATGCGTACCTTATTTGTTGGACTTTCATCAAAACGAGCAAAATAGCGCCCGAGCATACAAAAGTCCGCTCCCATTGCTAGGCTTAAGATTATATGATAGTCATAGACAATGCCACCATCAGAACATATAGGTACGTAAACACCTGTTTTCTTTGCGTAAGCATCTCTTGCTTTTGAAACTTCAATCACGCTGGTAGCTTGCCCTCGTCCTATTCCCTTAGTTTCGCGAGTTATGCAGATCGAACCTCCACCAATTCCAACTTTAATGAAATCTGCTCCAGCGTCAGCTAAAAAATTAAAACCATCTTCATCAACAACATTTCCAGCCCCTATAGGTACTTTATCTCCATAATTCTTTTTCACAAATTCTATAACATCGGATTGCCATGTGCTAAAACCATCAGAAGAATCTATACAAAGAACATCGACTCCTGCTTTAATTAATGCAGGAATACGTTCTTTATAGTCTCTTGTGTTTATGCCTGCTCCAACCAAATAACTTTTTTTATCATCTAAAAGCTCTAAAGGATTTTCTTTATTGCTTTCATAGTCTTTCCTAAAAACAAATGAAGAAAGACACCCATCTTCGTCTATTATAGGGATAGAATTAAGCTTGTATTTCCAAATCAAATCATTTGCTTCAGATAAGTCAATTCCTTCTTTTGCATAGTGCAAGGCTGTAATAGGGGTCATAAAGTCACTCACTTTTTCATCTAAGTTTGTTCTTCCTATTCTATAATCTCTACTTGTAACAACACCTAAAAGGCGAGAATGAGGTGCTCCACCCTCTGTTACTGCAATGGTTGTGTGTCCTGTCTTTTTAGTCATTTCCAAAACATCTTTTAATGTTTTTTCAGGTGCTATGTTAGAATCGCTTTTGACAAAACCTGCCTTGTAGTTTTTTACACTGCTGACCATCTTGCATTCGTTTTCTATGCTTTGTGAGCAATAGATGAAAGACAAGCCACCTTCTCTAGCAAGAGAAATAGCCATAGTGTCATTTGAAACTGATTGCATTATGGAAGAAACTATTGGAATGTTTAGCTTTATCTTTGCTTCAGAACCAACATTAAATCGAGTTAATGAAGTGGAAAGAGACACACTAGACGGAATATGTTTTGAAGTTGAAAGACGTGGAATCAATAGGTATTCACTAAATGTATGTGAAACACCTTCACAAAATATTGCCATAACTAATACCTCTTTGGTTTTGATATGACAGTCGATTATACAAAATAATTAGTGTTGATTCTAGTGGACTTATTTTTCTTACTATAAATTAGTTGGTATCATGGTTTGCATTGTTATAAGTTAATAAATTTCAAGCATTTTTTAGTTTTGAGTAGCCTTGAATAAAAGATGTATGCAATAAACTTGCATTTTCTTTTGTGAGTGTTGCGATGTTTGGATTATGCAAAGATAAAAGAAATGCAAGTGCATTTTTTTCAAATATAGAACTCATATAGATTGTTTCATCTTTTTGTTGTGAGAAAAACAAAACACCAACCATCGAAACAACTAAAGCATTGCATTTTTCAAATAGCATCTTAGAGTTATTTTTTAATAAATCAATATCTTTAGTGTTTGAAATAAAAATTGCACCTTCTCCTATTATTTGTGCGGCATCATCAAAATAGATAGGTATCCCTT
>CAJPOH010000009.1 GCA_905372205.1 uncultured Treponema sp. | reverse complement strand
GTTATAGAGAAATAGACTTTATTTTAAGTATATTAGAAAAAACTAATGCAAATATTCTTAACAAAGCCTACACACAAAATGTTGAATATCTGGTTATAATACCTGAAGAAAACACAAAAGCTCTTGTGCATCATCTCAATGATAACACAAGAGCTTTTGTTGAAGAAATAATTTCTACTTAGTCTCCCCAATCAACACCAATTATGATAGTAGTCATTTCTGCAGCTTCGTCTACATCCTTACTGTGTTTAGGTTCGTCAACACCAACGTGTGCTGTGTCAGCATCTGCCATTGTTACTGGGGTTTGTGGCTTAACCTCTTGAGCAAACGTTATTTGTGCTGGTGTTATGTTACCAAAATTATCTATACTTACAGTGTCTCCTGCAAACACCTTTACTATATCTCCATCTTGGTTGGTATAGTCCCAAATACCTGTTTCTCCATTTAAGATACCATTGTAGCTTATTTCCCCAGAAGTGCCTCGAACAGAAGCGGTTGCTACAGGAGTGCGAACTGTGAAAGAAACTTTTTTTGTTTCTGCTGGCTTAACATTTGCTTTTATAGACCCCATGTCCAAATACACCTTTGAAGAAAGAGTGTCTTCTTTTTTTACAATCTCATCCAAGCGAAGGCGTGTTAATGGCTGTACTACAATCGTTGAACCATCAACTTTCAATGTTAATTCAGATTTAAAGCCTGTTGAGATAAGTACTCCTGAATCGAGTTGCACCCCTTTCTGTGCAGGCATCCATTGCCCATCTTTTTGTATTTCCACTTTTCCCTTCACTGCGATGACCTCTCCTGAAGCAGCAAAAAGTGACGCTGTAATTGATAAACAAATTAAAATAATAGATATACGTTTCATACTACTCTCCTTTTTTATATTAGAATGAAATAATTCCTTTTAATCCAATAAACGTAAGCATAGAAGCATCTCTTTTTATATATTGGCCTAAAGATGCTTCAAAGCTTATGTCACGTTTTATTGTATAACTTGTGCCTGTCATCCACTCAAAGCCTTCATATAGAGTACCATTAGATTTTTCTCCCTTACAAATAATATTGCACAAAGCTTCTATGTAGAGTTCTTCCAATGGCTTAATACTCATTTTTACACCTGTGTTCCATTTGTTTGTGTATGGAGAATAAAACTGACTAGAAAGATGTCTTAATGTGAATGTTTGAAAACTGTTTTTGCCACCTTGAGCAAACTCCATGTGCATACCTAGTTTTGCTCCGTACTTTCTAAAATAATAAGCAATAGCTCCAGTTGCAAGAATACCTGCTTTTACGTCAGATTTCTCTTTAACATAGCTTCCAGAAAAAGAAGTGGAAAAGAATAGTCTTTTGAAGATAGGTCCTTTAACTCCTACTGTTAAATAAGTCTTAATTTTTCCATTTTTCTTTGTTTCAAAGAAATTAAGGCTATCTCCATACAGTGAGTATGAGCTTTTAAGAAATGGTACATGGAATAATGCTATCAAGCCTACATAGCTTTTTGTGAGTGAATAAATATTGTTACTCAAGGTGATGTCCTTTTCATTCAAGACAACTGTATTAGCATTCAGCAAACCTGTGAAAGCTAAAGAAGTCATAAGCGAAAAATGAGGGTTTCTATATTGAATGAATACTCCATCAAGGCTTTGGCTCATTATCACACCAGTAGAATCTACAAGACCTCGCCTTCCTGCTTCAATGAGTAAATTTCCTTTCTTTTCTAGTGGAACAAAAAAAGTGAATTTCAACATGTCAATATCAAGAACAGTTTTTAACAAGATTTTATTGCTAGCTGGGGCTAGATATTTTCTCATCTTAAAATATGCAGAACCTTGTGTTGCAAAATTATAAAAGCTATTTCTATCCAAGCTTTGCTTTAACCAAAGAGAAAGCTTATTTGAATTATTAAAAATGGATGGGTTATCTATTCTTTTTGGAGTTCCAATGTCAAAATTTAAAGACGTAGAAAACAATCCACCACCTTCAAAAGCAAAGGAATGTGTAATAAAACATAGAAAAATAAAGAAGAAAGCAAGTTTTTTCATTATTGCACCTCAGATAATTTAGAAATTATTGCAATGGCATCTCTAGGGTCAACACTACTAGATGGAGATTTATTGCTGTCCACAAAGCCTTCCATCTTCAAATATCTGAAAGCGTAATGAGGAGATTTATATAGATTATACCAAATACTGCCTTTTATATTTCCTGCTTCCATGACCAATGCTGCAAATACATCATACCGTATGCTGTCTTCAGCTTTTGCATGTTTGAAACTTTTTATGTATCGAAATTTTTCAAGAGCTTCTGACGAAAGAGACTCATCTGGCACTTTCCCTGCCATAATACCAGCAAGGTAACAAGCATCTCCCACGGTTAATGCTTGAGAACTCAAAATTTTCTCTAGGACTCTTGCAGATTGTGGATATGTGAGACCACCAGTACAAAAAAATGCAAACAGCAATAGAACAAAAAAATATGATTTTAATTTCATGATTAAACCATCCCCCTAAGGTGAGTAAAGAAATACACAATATCCCTAAAATAATTGTTGAGTTTGAATACTTACACACCTCAATTGTAATTCAATATTTTCTTAATATCAACATAACACCTAAAATATATTCAATAAAATTAGTTATCCTCATTGTGTAGCTACAATTTCAACTCATGCAGAGAGTCCAATGGGTATAATTCTTTGAGTGTAACGACTTTTATGTTTTCTCTTGAAGATCCAAAAATTATAGGAGTGTTTTCGTTCATAAACTCGCTTATTACTTGCCGACAAGCTCCACAAGGGGGAACAGGATAGTTAGCATCAGGAGTTGCAATTGCTAACATCACAAACTTTTTCCTACCCTTAGCAATTGCAGAATACATAGCCGTGCGTTCTGCACAATTGGTGAGTCCATAAGAACGATTTTCAACATTTACACCCTTAATTATATCTCCTTCTTCAGTCAACAATGCAGAGCCAACCCTAAAATGTGAATAAGGTGCATAGGCATGCTTTGCTTCTTCTAGTGCTACATTAAATAAGCTGATATAATCTATGTTATTACTTGATATTTTCATCTTTCTATTATAGCATATTATTTATGCCATTAAAAGATAAAGTCAGGTTTGTGATAGTAGGAAGCATTGTAGTTTTTCTTCTCTATTTTTTGCTTGCATCTATGCCTTTAAATAAAGATTTGTATTTCCTTCCAATTTGGTCGTCATCAATAGAAAATGAAGTTGAGATATCCATAAACGATACTTTAAGAAGAGAAATAGAAAATAGTAAAGTATATCCGTTCTTAATGAAAAACAAGTTTGGATATTTTTCTGATAGTGGCAAAATTGTTATGGCAATAGAGACTGAAAGAAAAGTATCTGCTTCTTCTAATTACTGGTGTCAGTATGGGAGAGATTCAAAGGAAACAGAAATCTATGATCCTTTTGGAAATCACGTAACAACAATCAAAGCTATAGGATTCACTCATATAGTAAAAGACAGGATATATCTTTTTATGCCAGGTGGTTATGGGGTTGCAGAATATAGTATTCAGGGAGTACGTCTTTGGAAATATGAACATACTGCGGCGATAACTGCCTTTTGCTCTGGAAAAAAAGGTGTTGTAATAGGTTATTCTGATGGGAAGGTTGCATATTTGGATAAAGAAGGAAATGAAGTTTTCAACTTCTACCCAGGCGGTAGTGCTTATCAAGTAATAGCTGGTGTCGCACTTTCTAGCGATGGAAAGTTTATAGCTTGTGTTTCAGGTATTGAAAAGCAAAGAATTTTGTTAATTCGTATAATGGAACGCCAGTATAAAATTGTAAAGCATGAATATCTAAAAGGAAACCTTTATAGGCAAGTGTTTATCACTTTTGATGAAAATAGTTCTTGTGCAATATTTGAATCTAGTGATGGAATTGGGATTATAGACTGCAAGAGTTATCAAATTCATTTTATAGACGAAAAAGATTCGATTATCGATGTTGGAGATGACAAAAAACTTATAACAATTCTCACGCAAAAAAACGATAGATGTAAGTTGGTTATAGTAGAGAAACCTTTTAGAAAGATTGCAACAACTTCTTTTAATACTCTTGAAACTTTTTTACTTCAAGATAAAAATAAAATATTTATTGGCTCTACGTCTAAGATTTCTGCGATAGAGCTTAAAAATTAGGTTTGTTATGAAAAGAATGTTTTTAATAGGTTTATCTTTGGCAATATTTACTCTTAATGCACTTGAATGGCCGATGAATAACTTTAGATTTTCAATGCTCTTTGGCGATGCGTATTCAAAAGGCAATAATTTTCAAGTAGGCTTAGTATTTAGAGGTGATGAATCTGTAAGAGTTGTAGAATATGGAAAGAAGTTGATTGCAATAGAAGAGAATAAAACTTTACGTGAATTTCCGAGTACTTTGGGTAATGCTTTAGTTGTTTCTCATGACAAAGGATTGCAGACAATTTATGCTGGCTTAAAAGCTGTGCCAACAATAGTAGATGAGAATTCGAGAGTTGAAACTTTTTCTATAATAGGAACTGTTGGAAATAGTGCTTGGGGAAATGATGGTGACTTGACATTTCAAGTGATAGATACTCAAGAAAAATCATTTATCAATCCAACAAGGCATCTTTTGCCTCTTCTGCCATTCAATGATGAAATTTTTCCTACAATTACTGGCACTGTATTAGTTGATGATAAAGCTAAACAAACTTATAGACTTGATAACATCAAAAATGTAAAACAAGGGGAATATGATTTGTATACTTTTGTAAAAGAAAGCATAATAGACTCATCTGAAAGTTTTGTTCCTTTTGATGTTTCAATTCTTGTTAATGGAAAAACAGCCTTAGACGTGCAGTTTTATGTGCTAGAAGGCAACAAAGGTGAGCTATGCTTAAAAAAGACAAAGATTAGTGCAGAAAAGCTATATAATAGAGAAGGAAAAATTTATTTAGGCAAGCTTGTGCTAAAACGAGGGCGAACTGAGGTCGTAATTTCTGCAACAGATATAAGCCAAAATACAAACAGAATGACTTATATATTGCAAGTTGAGTGAGTCATTACAAATATCTAAGGATTTATTGATTAATTGTGATTTGCAAAGTTCTTTCGAGATAAGCTAGTTAGTCAGCGATTCCCTAACTCTATTGTAAATATGTAATGATAGCTATATAATGAGTTCATTATGCTAGACTATAAATTTGTTAAAGGCAGTTTGGATGCCGTAAGGGAAAACATTGTTCGACGAAACATAAAAGCCGATGCCGATCTCGTGGTTAAGTTATATGATGAACGTACTGAAATCACCACAAAGATTCAAGAATTACAAAAACAAAAAAAAGATAATTCCAAGCAAATGAATGGAAAACTTTCAAGTGAAGAAAGAGAAGCCCTTGTGGGCAGAGGGAAAATCATCAAAGATGAAATAGCAGCATTTGAAGGTAGACTCACTCAAGTTGAACAAGAGATGAATAAAGAAGCGATGAAGCTTCCAAACATGACTCATCCTGCAAGCCCAACCGGTAAAGATGATCATGAAAACGTTGAAATTAAACGTGTTGGTAAGATTAGAGAGTTTTCATTTAAGCCTAAAGATCATGTGGAGCTAGGACAAGCATTAGATATTATAGACTTTGAAGCTGGCACTAAAGTTTCTGGCGTTAAGTTTTATTATCTAAAAAAGAAAGCAGTGTTATTGGAACAAGCTTTGATCACTTATGGCTTTAATATTTTAATGGAGCTAGGTTTTGTTCCACTTTCTACGCCAGATATTGCAAAAGAGGAAATCCTTAAAGGCATTGGCTTTAATCCTAGAGGAGATGAATCAAATGTCTATACAATTGAAGACACAGATACATGTCTTGTAGCTACGGCAGAGATCACTTTGGGTGGTTATCATGCAGATGAGATTTTAGAAAAAGAAAAGCTACCCATCAAATACGCAGGTATTTCACACTGTTTTAGAAAAGAAGCTGGAGCTGCAGGGCAATTCTCAAAAGGTTTATATCGCGTTCATCAATTTAATAAACTTGAAATGTTTGTGTTTTGCTTACCTGAAGATGGGGATAAGTACCATGCATTCTTGCGAGAAGTGGAAGAAAAGATATTTGAGGGTTTAGGTATTCCTTTCAGGGTTGTAGAGATATGTACTGGCGATTTAGGAGCTCCAGCGTATAGGAAATGGGATTTGGAAGCTTGGATGCCAGGAAGAAATGGTGGGGAATGGGGAGAGATAACCTCAGCTTCTAATTGCACTGATTTTCAGGCTAGACGACTTAATATTCGTTATAAAGATGTTGATGGCAAAAATAAGTTTGTATACACGTTAAATGGAACTGCGATTGCAATTTCTCGAGCTTTGATCGCAATTTTAGAGAACTATCAAATGGAAGACGGAAGTATTAAAGTACCTGATGTGTTAGTTCCGTTTTGTGGTTTTGATAGGATTGATTAGTTTTCTTTAAGTTAATGTATTTTGTGGAGGCAATTTAGTGAAATGGCTTCAAGATAAAGAGACTGCATTAAAGAAATTGCAAGAAATGAGAAAAAATGCTTTGATTGGTTCTTCAATTTCTCTTGCAACTGTTTCAGGTGTGCTTTCGACGAAAACTAATCTTGTGAAATATGCGTCTTCTGAGTTGGGTTTTGATCTTGTAACAACAAAGAGTTTTCAAGTTGTTCCCAATAATGGAAACAGAGAGCCAATTATTTGTCAACCAGAACCTTTGTGTTTTGGAAACTCTGTCGGACTACGTAATCCTGGTATTGATGTGGCAGTTCGAGAATTAGAGAATTTGAGAGAGAGCTTTGAAATGCCTTCTCTTTTGAATGTGTCTCTTTCTGCCTCTTCGCCTGAAGATTTCATCACGCTAATTAAAAGAGTGGAACACTTAGCTGATTTAGTGGAACTCAATTTTTCTTGCCCTCATGCTAGTGCGGGTTTTGGTTCTGCAATTGGTTGTAGTTTAGATATTGCTACAGAGTATGTTAAAAAAATTATAGAGGCAGTTTCTCCTTCAAAAACATTGATTTTTGTTAAATTAACACCCAATGTGAATAATATTGGCGAAATAGCAAAATCTGTTATAGGAGCTGGGGCTGACGGTATTGTTGCAATAAACACAGTGGGACCTTCCTTATATCTTGAACCACATTCAAGTAAACCAATTTTGCAAAATAAGATAGGTGGTAAAGGTGGCATGAGTGGTGCTTGGGTTTTTGAGCGTGCTATTGAATGTGTAAAAGAAATTAGAAAAGCAATAGGTGATGATGTTCCTATAATTGGTATGGGGGGAGTTTCTAAAGGTAGCGATGTTGCAAAGATGGTGGAAGCAGGGGCTAATATCGTAGGAATTGGTTCTGCTTTTGGCACTATAAAGCAACAAAATTGGCATTCTTATATTAAAGCATTGAGAAAAGATTCGCTTAAAGCTCTAAAGCATAAAGAAAATCAAGAAAACACTACTGATGAATATATCATTAAAGATATGAGAATGAAGTATGTTGCAAAAACAATTGTGGATATCGATCATCTTAGTGATGATGTAATTATTTTGAAGCTTGAAGGCAAGATGGAGTTTAAGGCAGGTGAGTTTGTTTTTTTATGGCTACCGGAAGTTGGTGAAAAACCATTTTCGTTATGCCTAACATCTCCTATAACATTTATAATTAAGAAACGTGGAGATTTTACAGAAGCTCTTTTCAAAAAAGAAGTTGGAGATGTAGTTTATATTAGAGGTCTTTATGGGAGTCCTCTAGCTTTGCCTAAAACTCAAAAAGCTATTTTGGTGGCAGGAGGAACAGGTCTTGCTCTTCTTCCTTCATTAGCAAAGCAACTAAAAGAGATGAATGTTGATATAACTATCTATGTTGGCTCTTCTCAACCTTCTTTGAATTATAAGAATAACATAATTGAAGAAGAATTAGCTTTGTATGGTAATTTTCACTTAGTGCATGATGATGGTGTTTTGGGGAGAGTGCTGAATGAGCTCGAAAAAGATATTACATCCCTAAATACTGATACAGCTTGCTATATTGTTGGTCCTTCTGTTTTTATGAAAAAAGTCGCGAGTATTTTTGTATCTAAGGGAGCTAAAAAAGAACTCACATATCTTTCATTAGAAAAAAATACAATGTGTGGTGTTGGTCTTTGCGGAGAATGTAGTTGTGGCAACAAACTTACTTGCCAAACAGGAACGTTTATCACATTAGAAGAGTTAGAAAAGATGGAAGTATACTAAAACTTTTGATAAGGCTTAATTTAGTTCTTTTATCTTAGATAGATATTGAGTTATAACAATTTCATCGGAAAAATATTTTTCTGCTATGTCGCGAGAAGCTTTGCCTAGTTGCTCTCTTTTTGCTTCATCAATACTTAAAAATAGACACATTTTTTCTACTAAATCATTTACATCTTTGCTTTTTATCAGAAACCCATTTTCTTTGTTTTTGCATGGTTCACGAGTGCCAACACTATCTGAAGCTATAAGAGGTTTTTCCATACTAGCTGCTTCCAATAGAACACGTGGAACACCTTCTCTATAATATGAAGGAAAAACTACACAATCAGTATGTTCTATTAAAAACTTTCGCACATCATCTATTTGACCATAATATATTATAGCTTTGTTTTTTGTAGCTTCTTCTAATTCTTTTTTTTGAATGAAATCAAGGTCTCCCTCTATATAACTACCTGCAATATTAAATACGCAATTTTTGGTTTTTGTTGAAATAATATTGGCAGCTTCTATAAACAACCTTATTCCCTTACTAATCATAAGACGCCCTAAAAATGAAAATTCAATAATATTCTTAGTTTTTACAAGATTCTTCGTTTCAGATGAAAAAATATTTGGATTAAAATAATTAAGATCAACTCCAGAACCAGGTAATATAGCTGTATGTTCTTCTTTTTTTATTATGTGTTTTTCTATGAACAGCATTTTGTCATCATTATTTTGAAAAAAGACAAAGCACTTGTCAAAATTAAAAGCAGTTCTGTACAGGTAACATACTAATTTTTGAATTAACGAATCTGTATTAAATATTTTTCCTAAACCTGTTATATTTGCAATTATATTAATTTGCAATCTTTTTGCAACCATAGCACCATATATATTTGGTTTTATGTTGTAGCTTAAAACCAAATCTGGAGCTATTTGTTTGAAAAGTCTTTTGTATTTTAAAAATAAAGCAACATCTTTTAATGGATTTTTTGCACGCGGGTTGATTTTTATCGAAAATGCTTTGATATTTAAGTTTTTTAATAAAGATATGTCATCTTTGTTTAGACTACATATAGCATAAAGAAAATGACCCTCATCTGATAGTCTTTTAATTAATTTTTTGCGAGCAATGATTTCTTTTGAAGTATTTGCAGACAGCAATATT
Organism: uncultured Treponema sp.; assembly: GCA_905372205.1. GTDB lineage: Bacteria > Spirochaetota > Spirochaetia > Treponematales > Treponemataceae > Treponema_B. The sequence continues at coordinate 1,504 of CAJPOH010000009.1, read as the reverse complement.
TTCATAAGTTTTTCCTTAGTTTATATGAACTATGCGGATAGCTTATTATTGAATAAGCAAAATTGTCAAGGTTTTAGCTTATTACAAGCTTATGCTTTGTCTTTGCAAACCTGTCTTGCAAAGACAAAACAAAAAAGGAAGAAAATTATTTTGTTTCTAAACACGCAATACCAGGTAACGTTTTTCCTTCAAGATATTCCAAAGAAGCTCCACCACCTGTTGAAACATGTGTCATTTTTTTTGCGAGATTAAACTTATTCAAAGCTGCAACAGAATCACCACCACCAACCACTGAAGTAGCTCCTTTTTCCGTGGCTTCAGCTATTGCTTTTGCCACACATTCTGTGCCGTGTGCAAAGGAAGCAAATTCAAAAACTCCTACAGGTCCGTTCCACATAATAGTTTTAGAAGACATAATAGCATTTTTATATTCTGATATTGTTTTTTCTCCTACATCCATAGCTAGCATGTTGTCTGGGATATCTGCATTATCTATATAAATTGGAGCAGAATCTTCAGCAAATTTTTTAGCACAAACGTGGTCAACTGGTAGTATAACTTTCACACCGAGTTTTTTAGCTTTTTCTAGCAAAGAAGATGCAACAGGTAGATAATCTTCTTCCAGTATTGATGAGCCAATTGAATGCCCCATTGCTTTCAAAAAAGTGTATGCCATGCCACCACCTATAACTAAAGTGGTAGCTTTTGATAGCAAGTTTTGCAAAACAGATATCTTTGAAGAAACTTTTGCTCCTCCTATAATTGCAATAAAAGGTCTTTCTGGATTCTTTAATATTGGGTCTAGGTGGACAATCTCTTTTTCCATCAATAAACCTGCAACAGCTTCGGATGTGAATTTTGCAATAGTTGATGTGGAGCTGTGTTCTCTATGAGCTGAGCCAAAAGCGTCATTAACAAAAACATCTCCATACTTTGCAAGTTCTTTTGCAAAAGCTTCTCTTTCTTTTTCGTCCTTTGCTTTTTCTCCTTTTTCAAGCCTTGTGTTTTCTAGCATTAAAATATCTCCACCATGCAAGGAATTTACAAGCTCTAATTGACCCACACAAGATGGTGCAAACTTTATTTCTTTTTCTAAGAGCTTGCTAAGATAATCTGCTACAGGTTTTAGATTGTGTTTTGCTTTTATATAGGCTTCTTTATCAAAATGTTTTCCTTCTTTTATAGCTTTTTCTTCTGCTTTTTTACTATCTTTTTCTGGGTCTCCTAAATGACTCATAAGAACAATAGATTCTACTTCATTTTCTAATAAATACTTAATTGTGGGAATACTAGCCATTATACGTTCAGCGTCTTGCACCATTCCATCTTTCATAGGCACATTAAAATCTACACGCATAATAATTCTTTTTCCCTTGAGTTTTATATCTTTTACTGTCTTTACCATGATATCCTCCTTAAAATGTAAACAATATTCAAGAATATTGTTTTTACGAAGTGATAAAAATTATAGCCTAATTAAAACTTACTAGTCTCTACCTATGTG
>CAJPOH010000008.1 GCA_905372205.1 uncultured Treponema sp. | reverse complement strand
ATTTATAGCTTTAGTTAATGCTTTGTTTGCTTCTAGGAGGAGAACAATTAAAAACAATCTTTATAAGTTTTTAGAAAAAGAAGAGAAGCAAAACCTAGTAGAAGGTATTTTGCAAAGAGCTAAAATAGATGCAATGGCACGTGCAGAAAATTTATGTTTGGATGATTTTATAAATCTTATTAATGTGATAGAATCAGAAGCTACAAAGTCATAAATAATGCGACTTTATACATTTTGAGGAAATAATGAAATACTTTTCAAAGAAATTTTTTTACATCTTATTCTTTGTGCTGTTCACATCTATAGCCTTTGCTCAAAAAGTAGATAGGACACCCGAACCCTATGGAATTGATGAGTTTACTACGTGGCAAAAGGATTTAAGACGTTTTGAAATACTTTCGTTTGGTGCATTGCCTTTTGTTTCACTCCTATCTTTTTGGGGATATGACATGATACGATCTGCTAAAAATCCGGGAAATGCTGCTTATTATCCTTGGCCTTTGAAAAGAGCAGATATCGCAGCTCCTCTAACAGAAAAAGAACAAAAAAATGTTTTTTTTACAGCGATGGGCTTATCTGTTGGTGTTGCCTTAATTGACTACACTGCACGAGCAATTATGAGACGCATTAAACAAAAAAAACTAGAAGCCCAAATGCAAGACGATGCTTCTTCTATTGAGCTTATTCCACTGGATGATGATATGATAGACGAAAAAGGAATGCTAAAAGAGGAAGCCCTTGAATCAACTTAATTTTACATTTGATGAAAAACTGTCTTCTCGCTTAGACAAGATTTTAGCAAAACATCTTAAACCTCTTACACGCTCGCAAATTAAGATGCTTTGCAGTTCAATCTTAGTAAATGGTAAAATTGCAAAGATGTCAACTAAACTAAAAAATGGAGATAGGGTGGTCTTTGTCTATAAAGATTTAGAAATTCCAACAAATGAAGGGCAAGCAATTCCGTTAGATGTTATATACGAAGATGAAGATGTAATTGTGATAGATAAAAGACAAGGCATGGTAGTTCATCCGTCTAGCACAACTCCTAAAGGCACATTAGTTAATGCACTGAATTACTATAGACTTAAATCTTCTCCAATAAAAGATGAATTTTCTTCTGTTATTTCACAAAATGCACCTTTGCCTGCTTCTATGAACGACCTATTAAGATTGGGTATTGTGCATAGGTTGGATAAAGATACTTCCGGCGTTATAGTAACAGCTCGAAACATAAAGACACAAGAGTTTTTGAAGAGTGAGTTTAAGAAACATTTAGTCAAAAAAACTTATATTGCAATTCTTGAAGGTGTTCCTAAAGATAGAGAAAAAGTAATAAAAACATCTATTTTTAGAAACAAAAATGGGAAGTTTATTGCATCATCTAATTTAAAAAAAGGAAGACTCGCAGTTTCTAAATATAAGGTGCTAAAAACATACAGAGGGTTTTCCTTAGTGAAATTTAGGATACTTACAGGACGCACCCATCAAATTAGAGTACATGCAAAATACATCTGTCATCCTGTTTTGGGAGATGCTATTTATGGAAAACCGTTGAAAGATTTTTCATTGGCTCTTCATTCTTATAAGATTGAATTAGATATAGCTGAAAACAAACATAAAATATTTAAGGCGAAACTACCTTTACGGTTTAAAAAAGCATTTTTAGCTTGCAAAAAAGAATATGGCAGAAAATAGAAATTGGCAAACATTAGCTTTAATTCTTTCTTTGGATGAATTACCTTCATCTCATAAAGTTGCAACGTTTTTGATTCCTCAAAATTCTTCTTGCTATATTTTAAGAGCAACACTTTTCGGAGGTGCAAAAAGTCATTTGAGAGGTAGTATTGTTCCTTTTTACACAGGTAATTTATGGGTATACACAAATCCTACAAATTCTTCAAATAAGGTAGTTGATTTTGAAGTGATACATTCTCGCTATAACATAAGAAATAGTTTGACACACCTATGGGCTTCTTCTTTTGTTAGTGAGCTTTGCATTAAACTGAAAGGTTGCATTGATTGGAAACTAGTTAATGCTTTTTTAGATGGAATAAACACTTCAGATGATAAAGAGTGCAAAGTTGCTATTTTGCGTTTTATTTGGCGTGTTGCCTTATCTTCTGGCGTAGCTCCATCTCTTGCTTTCTTTGAGAATTGCAAGGATGGTATTTATTTTGACCACAGTTCTGGGCAGTTTGCGAGCGAGGCTTCTCATCTTAAACAAACTAGTTATCTTTCAGTGGAAGCTTTGGAATATCTTTACAAAGTTAGCTATTTTAAGCCAAAAGAATCAAGAAATATGGTTCTTTCGTCTGAAGCTTATTTTCTATTAAAGAATTTTTTATTTCATTTTGTTTGTGATATAGTGCAAGAAGAAATGCAAAGCCTTTCACATAAAAATCCTATTTATGTGGCATCTGGAGTATAGGAAACACTGATTAAATGCTTCGCCCAGTAGCTACTGCTCGCAGTAGCTTAGCTTTAATTCATGCGGTTCCTTAACTTTGTTACAGCTTTCTAGCAAGCTTTAGAAATGATGTAAATTTTTAGAAGCTGTAACATATATTCTTTTTTGAAGATTTATGTTATCATAAGCCGTTATGTCAATTTATGAGGAAAATTAGTGTTTCTTAAAAGCCTTGAAATATTTGGATTTAAATCTTTTCCTGACCGTGTAAAAGTTGAATTTGCAGAAGGAATTACTGCTCTTTTAGGTCCTAATGGTTGTGGAAAGAGCAATGTTATAGACGCAATTAAATGGACTTTAGGTGAGGCTTCCTCTAAAGCTTTGAGAGCTGAGAAAATGGAAGATGTCATCTTTAATGGCACAGAAAATAGAAGGCAAATGAATGTTGCAGAAGTGTGTTTGACTATTGATAACGAAGCGGGGTTGTTAAATTTTGATTCTTGTGAAATTGCAATAAAAAGAAGATTATATCGTTCAGGTGAAAGTGAGTATTTTATTAATAATCAACCTGTAAGACTAAAAGACATTAAAGAAATGTTTTGGGACACAGGAGTTGGTAAAGTCGCATACTCTGTGATGGAACAAGGAAAGATTGATCAAATTCTTTCTAGTAAGCCAGAAGAACGAAAATATTTATTTGAAGAAGCAGCAGGAATAACTAAGTTTAAAATAAAAAGACTAGAGGCAGAAAGAAGACTTGAAAAAACTGAGCAGAACATGAAAATGCTTCATGCTTCTATGAGTGAAGTTAAAAAGCAATATGATACACTCAAGGTGCAGGCAGAAAAAGCTTCAAAATATAAGGAAGTAAAAGATGCTCTGTTTGAGACTGAAATTGATATTCAACTTTTAAGATTGAAGTCTTGTGTTGATGATATTGCTTTAAAAAAGAATGATGAAAACGCAATAAGAGAAGAAGCTAGCAATATTCAAAAAGAGATTCAAGCATTGGATTCAAATTTAATTGAAAACTCAAGTGAAGTGGCTTCAATGCAAGAAGAGTTTTCTACTAGGCAAAAAGAGTTGTTAAAGCTAGACATTGAAAGACGAGAAAAAGAAAATCAATTGCAATTATATGCCAAAATGGATACCCAATTGTCAGAAAAACTAAATCTTACAATAGCTCGCATTACTTCTTGTAATGAGAGACTTAGTGAGACTCAAGAAGAAATTGATGAGATGAAAGGGGCAGTTATTTCTCTAGGTAAAAAATATAACAATATAGAGGAAAACATTGCAAAGATGGAAGAAAATATAAGTCTTTCAATGAATGAACTAAACTCTAATATTGAGAAAATCAAAACTCATAGAGAGAATATAGTTAAGTTTGAAATAGATGCTTCTTCATTTTCTTCATCATTAAAACAAATTACAGAAGATATTGTGAAAGAGCTTGATGAAAAATTAAAATTACAAGGTGTTTCAATAGAACAAAGGAATAAGGAAGAAAAATTACTTACATCCTTAATAGAAAACTTAAAAAAGCTAGTCAAAGAAAACGTAGGTCTATTTAATAGTTTTTCTTTAGATGAGTCTCCTTCAAAAGAAAAAATAAAAGAATTTTTAGAAAAGGGTAGGGGGAGTTTTAATGAGATTTATGAACTCATCACTCAAATGGAAAAAGATTTTGAAAACTTTAAGGGGCATTCTGCATTATTTATTGATGATTTTCTCTCTCCTTCAGGCATTATCACAAAAAAACGACAAATTGATGATCAAATTACTAAAACAAGCAATTTGATAGAAGAGGCAAGGTTTGAAATAGAAAGAATAGAAAATGAAAATAATGCACTCCATCTCAAGATTGAAGAATCTAAAAAGAGTCTTGAAGTTTTACGCATAGAAAAGGAAAAAAGGCGTATAGAAGTTCAAGGAGTGCAAAATCAGATTAAACTTCTTGAAAAACAAGAGAGAAGTGAGATGGAGAGATTAGAAGAACTTGAAAGCGAAAAATTATCTCATGAAGCAAAACAACAGCAGAACACTGAAGAAAAGTTGGAACTCGAGGGAGAAATTAATTCTATAGTTCATAAAGGGCAAGGTCTTGCAGATGAGCTTTCAGACTTGCAAAAAGTGATAGAATCGAAGAATAGTTATCTTTTGGGGAATAGAAAAAAATTAGAAGAATACAACAGCAAAAAAATGGCAGTGTTAACTAAGCTTGAAAAACTTCAAATGGATATTGTTTCTCTTGAATCATACATTAGAAATATTAAAGATACTTTTAGAGAAACTCATTCTAGGCAGATTATGGAATTTGAAGAAAGAATGTATACCATAAAAGAAAATGCAAGTGTCCTAAGAGAAAAATCTTCTAAGCTAAAAGCCGAGATTAATAACATGGGGCATGTCAATTTTATGGCTATTGAAGAGTTTAAGGAAGTGAGTACACGTCATGAATTTCTAACTAATCAGATTCAAGATCTTGAAAAGGCACAAAAAGATTTAGTGAGGATTACAGAAGAAATTAGAGCAGAATCGACTCAGATGTTTGTAGACACATATAACAAGATTAAGAAAAACTTTCATAATATGTTTAGGAGACTTTTTGGTGGAGGGAGAGCAGAAGTGCGGCTTACAGACCCTAGTAATGTGCTTGATTCAGGCATTGATATTTTTGCACAACCACCGGGCAAAAGGCTTGAAAATATTGGACTACTTTCTGGTGGAGAGAAGTCTATGACTGCAGTTTCTCTTCTTTTTGCAACCTATATGGTCAAGCCTTCTCCTTTTTGCCTTTTAGACGAAATTGATGCAGCATTGGATGAGCAGAATGTTATGCGTTTTATCAACACATTAAAAGAGTTTGCAAATGTGAGTCAATATATTGTTATCACTCATAATAAAAAGACAGTTGTTGGGGCAAATGCTATGCTCGGGGTAACAATGGAAGAATCGGGCGTTTCAAAGTTAATTGCAATAAAGCTTGACACTAACTTTGAGGCAATTAAAAACGAAAGTGCTATTGGTGGAGTGGAGTTTGTTGAAGAAGAAGTTGAAAAAGAAGAAGTTGTGATCCCTATGCGACCACCCAAGAGAATAAAAAAAGATTGATAGGAGAGTCTATTATGAAGATAAAAGAGCTTTTTGAAAACTTATTTGAAAACAAAATGAACATTGTTGTGGGTTTGTTGGTTATAGGCTTGTTTGTTTTTGGATTTCTTTTGATTGTGAGAGTGAAGGCAATTAAAAATGCAAATGATGAAGCCAAAAAACCTGTCATTGTGGACACAAATATGTTATATCTTTTGGAAGAACCACTACCAATCCCCCCTGTGCAGTTTTCACGAAAGCAAAGAAAGCAATGGTCAATGAGTGAAATTGAATGGTGGATTGAGCCTTTTTCTAAGGAAGAGTTAGAAACTCTTAAAATGCAAAACAGAGCTGTGATTGAAAAATTGCTTGACAATGTGCCATAGGCACTTCTCTTTTAATTGTCTTGCAACATTTGCTTTTTAAAGTGATTTGCAAAAAATGCCGAATTTGACCATTGAGTATGGTTTTTCTTTTTGTGTGGGGGAGGAGATATGAGTAAGGTTTTATTATTCTTATTGATTTTTGCATCTTTTTCGTGTGCAACATTAGATAGTAATGTAAAAGAAAATTCAAAGATAGAAAATAATGAGAAGGTTGAAGAGCCTAAAAAGGAATCTAGTGTTGAGGCGACAATTCCTGATAAGCCTATTGTTGTAGAAGATTCTCAAGAAATAGAAAAGTCAAAAGAAAGCGTAAATCCCACAAAAAATAGTCCCGCTATTCCAAGTGAGCAAAAAGATGAAGATGACAAAAGATGATGTTAAAAAACAGGAAGAAGAGAAAGAAGAAAGCAAAAAAGAAGAAAAAGCTGACAAAGAAGAGGTTTCAAAAGAAAGCACAACAAAAAATCCTGAGAAGCAAGTTGTACTTTCAACTAATAAAAGTAATGAAGTAAAAATTGAAGAGCCTAAAAACTTGCTTGAGAACGAAAAAGCTTTGCAAGATTATATTGACTTGTTCCCTTCTTCCACTAAGGTAGAGATCAAAACTGAAGAAAAGAAAGAAGAGAAAGTTGCTACCATTTTATCTTCCTTAGAGATATTAAAAGAACTTGAAGAAGCTTTGAATTCTTTTCAAAAAATTACTACCAGTGTTGGAACTAGGCAACGTGTTGAAAAAAAAGAAAAAGATGCAAAAGTGGAACTGCCTCTTGAAAAAGCAAGCGAGGAGTCTTCTACCCCGGAGATAGCACAAAAAGATGAAAAAACATCTACAAATGATGTTCCTGATGTTCCTGCTGAAGAATTCAATGATAGTGGCATATCGACATTAAACAATGATGAAATTCCTTCGTTTAATTATGATGATGAGAACATGTTGATATTTGATGATGATTCTAACTTAAGGTTTGATGATGACGAAGAACATGCATTTACATTTGATGAGGAAGAAGTTCCATTTAGTTTTGATGATGAGAAAAACGATGAAAAACTTAAAAATAGTGAGCTGGCAAAAAACGAAATTACTGGTGATAGAAGAGTTTCTGACAATAAAGGGCAGCTTTCTAGCATTGTTGATGAAGAAGATAAAGTAAATATTTCGAGGTATACGAATATATTAAAAGGGCAAAATATAGATTTTTCGTATCCTGGTGAAGGCTGGGTCTATCTTGGTGAAGAAACATCTCAAAAAGGTTTAACCTATGTGAGACGCAAGATGGAAGATGGAAAAACACTTTTTAAGTTTATGGCGGAAAATGAAGGAAATTATGTCTTAAACTTTTCTTATTTTGATGTTTTTTCGGGAGACTTTATTGTTGATGCAGTTTCGGTAAAAGTTATGCCCAATAATGATAGCATTCAAAAAGATTCTTTGGTTCTTGAATATCAAGGTAAAAATGAAAAAAAAGAAATGCAGGCAGAAGCTAAAAAGACACCAAATGAAGTGAATGTAGATGCTGATAAGGTTGGTATTAACACTGAAAGTGTTGAGAAGAAGGAAGAAACTCTTCCAACTAAGGATAATACTGTTATTGGGAATGATAGAGAGAAATTAAAACCAGCTATTCCTAGTAGGGAAGAAAACTCTTACAAAGAGCCAGAAGTCTTTACCAATATTGCAAGTATAAGTCCTGAGAATGCAAAAACTAAGATTCAAGGTGAAGATGCAAAAAAGATTATTGATGAAGTTTCAAAAGAAATCTCAAATGGAAACGCAAAAAAAGCGTTAGAAAGACTTGATGATTTTTTTGCAACTGCTTCGACTAATATGGATGAAGCATATTTTTTGCGTGGAAAAGCTTATGAATTAAATACGGAGCTAAAAAATATAAAAATGGCTTTAGCAGCATATAAGTTTTTAACAAAAACTTTCCCCAATAGCCCTTTTTGGAATGAGGCAGATGCACGTATTAGATATATAGAAAAGTTTTTTGTTAAGATTAAATAGTAACTTTACTTTAAATATTGCTAGAAAGCACTGGTTGAAAAGTTTGTATAGACAAGCGAATTAATCAGTGCTTTTTTAATATTCGTTAGTTTAATCTTTTCAATAAAAATCATGTTTTAAAAAGAACTCCCTTAAAGCCTTATTAAAGAACTTTAAGGGATGTATTAAAACTTATTGAAGTTTTATCTTGAATTTATACGTGAACGAAGGTTTATTGTTGAATAACAACGGGAAAGAAACATCAAGCTCATCAGTTTGAGTATTCAAGCTGGAAACATCAATTGTTGCCTTATACCATTGAATAGAGCCATCTTCATTTAGTGGAATGAATTTTGCAGTATCTCCCACATTGCAACCATAATCTGCTTTCCAAGCACTCAAAGCCAGATATATTTTACCATCTACTATGCTTGTTTTGTTCACTTTAATTACAGGTGTCTTTACCCCAGACACATCCTGTAGCTCTGTAAAAGCATTTGCATAATCTGAGTGTGTAGTCCCTTCGCTGTAGTTCCATAAAACATCAACAGGGTTGAATGTGAAATAATAAACACCTTTATCTGGATCTGTAGCACCTTCATCAGGCTCTACTTCAGCCTTAATAGTAACGCTCTTATCTTGGTCTAGCTCAATTTTCTTTGTGACATGCTTAACACCAATATGTGTTGCATATTCATAGCTAGTAAGATCACTTTCAAAGGCAATTTTTCCATCCTTATCATATGCAAGAAATACACACTTATATTTCACTTTTGCATGAGGACTTTCTGTGTATAATGTGATTGAAGCACTCTTTGCTCCGTGATCATTATCTACTTCTCTTGGTTCATCATCAACCCACTCTACGACACATCCTCCTCTCACATTATCTCCACTGAATTCAAACTTGCCATTATCTTTTGGCATTGCTTTCTTTGCCTTTAATTTGAATGTGCAAGTGGTTGTTCTATATTTAGATTCGTCTTTTGCAGTGACAGAAATAGTTACATCTGTGTAGTCACTGACAGAAATATCTAGCCCCTTTGCAGCTTCATAGAAAAAGCCGCTCCCATTTTGTGCTTTTTGTTTTTGTATTGCTACTTTTTCTCCATTTATAGTAACTTCATTCATAATTTCTTCATCATTATCTTCTTCTGAAGTTACAGAGACTATTGGCATGTCTGTTTCAAGCTCTTTTTGTGTGCCGTCTAAAATAGGAAAGTTTTCAACCCAAAACTTTAATGGGAGCTTTGGTAATTGTCCTGAGTTTTTAATCTTAAAGCTATACACCAATTCCTTGTATATGCTATCTGACTTTGGCACCATCTTTATTTTTACAGTATGCTCTGTTTGGTCAGGAAGTTGCAGTGTGTGCGAACAAATATAGGCATTTGATCTTTTTTGAGCCTGTACAGTTGTTGGCACGCCATCAACTTCAAAAATGGTATGTTCTAGTAAATCATTCACATCAGTATACCAACCTACTTCAATCAAAGCTTGATTTTTGTCAATAACATAAGTGTATGGAGTTTCAGTAGTTAGATTATCCAATAAATCTTTTGGTAATGGCTCTCCAAATCCGCCTATTCCATTTATTGTGAATAAAGAGACTTTATCTTTAGGAAAGACTGACTTTTCTGCTCCGCCTTGAACTTTAAATTCCCAAGTGAGAGCCTCAAACATCCCGTCTTTTTTTGGCATAAACTCAATTTTCACGTCTTTAGCTTCTGCCTCTGTTACATCAATTGCCTTTTTTGCAAGATAGAAGGATTTAAGCCCATGTTTTTCTTTTTGTATTTCAACTTCTTCGCCATTAATCTTTAACTTATTGGTTAAGAATGTGTATGTATATTCATCAACATAAACTTCAATGTTTGCAGGACTATTAAATACTTTGTGTGTAGGCTTACTTCCGTTTGTAAGACCTTCTATGAACTCATCAGAAAAATCATTTTTTTCATTTATTGAAAGTGATGGGCTTAGCTTTTCTTTATTACCATCGCCTTTTACCTTAAACTCAAAAACTTTCTCAGCATATCTTCCTTTGTCTTTAGGAGTTAAAACAATCTTGATATCTTGTTCACTTGCTGTAACAGGAAATGAATGATAAAAAAGAATTCCAACTCCATTATCAATTAGTGCCTCATTTTTAAAGCTAACACCATTGATTTTAATTTCTTCTAATTTTGCTTTTGCATCAAGCTTTATATTAAGGAAAGAAGCATTAGTTAATGCGAGCGTTGGTTTTTTGCCTTCTTCTAGGTCTTGCACAAATTGCTTATCTAGTTGCCTTTTAGCCTTGTTGTTGAATGTGTAGATTACACTCATAGGGTTTTTTGCTTGATAATTCAAATGAAACTTCCAAACTGTGTCATGGTAGTCATTAGTGTTTTTAGGCTTTATTACAACATCAACGTCTTTGCCATTAGTTGGGTCAATACCTGTTGCAGAGTGTTCTGCATAGTAAATTTCATCTTTACCCACAGTCTTTTTCTGCATGTTAATGGGGGAACTTCCGTCGATAACGCAAGAAGCTACTGCATCATCTTGACATCGCACTTCAATATGGCAAGGGTCTGTGCCTTTGAATTGCGGACGAGTGCCATCAAATAATTTTGGCAAGTTTTCATCAGATATTACGTCTTTTCCAACAATAAAAAGTTTTAAGTGAGGGATATCAACAGTTCCTTCCAATCTTTTAATTTTTAGGGAAGTTTTTTGTTTTTTATCTCCTGCTTCAACCAATATTTTATACTCATTCGTTTGTCCAACTTGAGGCATATCAAGATTTACCATAGTGACAGATTTAAAACCAAGGGCTGACCATGGTTGAAAAGGAATTTCTTTTTCATTAATTAGACATTTTGACCAAGTGACTTTATTGGAACCAAACAATAGGATGGCATTTGGACCTTTCATTTCCAAAACTAATCCTTCATTTTTTAGAAAAGTGTTCATTTGTTCTTTTGTTGCAAAGAATTGCACTCCATTTTCTGCAGAACCAGCAAGGCTTGATTTTGTTATTAAGTCGGTGCTTAGCTGTTCATCTTTTTCCCAAGAAACTTCAATATCTTCATTCCAAGTTTTGTATGTGTCTTTTTTTGCAGGCACGCTTATGTGGAGTGTTTTAGGCTTGGTTTTGTCCAAAACAAAAGGAGAATCTTTGACAACAACGGGGATTATTTTATCAGACACTGAACCGTAACTAAAATGGGCTTCGATGTTGCCTGCAATAATTTGCTTTTCACTAAGTGTTATCTCATATTTATTTGTTGTTTGATTTTTATTTACTTTCTTCCCATGAATAACTAGCTTTTCAAGTTTCAATGATGGTAGATCGCTTGGTGTATCTCCACCTTTGTTATTTTTCACATCATGCTTACA
>CAJPOH010000007.1 GCA_905372205.1 uncultured Treponema sp. | reverse complement strand
TAGACGCATTGCTGTTCCAACTGCCACCGCGATTGACACGGTTAGCCCCCGACGAAGCACCGACAGAATCCTTACCCGCCGATGGTGTGCTTTCACTATACCAGTCCCAGCACCATTCCCACACATTCCCAGACATATCATATAGTCCGTATTTGTTTGCCTTTTTTGTTGCCACCTCATGTGTCTTGCTACCTGAATTATCGTCATACCAAGCATAAGCTTTTAGCTGACTTTCTATATTGCATCCTGCATATCTTTGTCCCTTTCCACCCATTGCTGCATATTCCCACTCAGCCTCCGTAGGTAACCTAAACCCCTTTTTACTAAAATCTGCTACTACCTGATTCCCCCTCATATCATACACGCACTCATCATCATCTCCCATTACCGCTACTGTAAGTTCATTGCAAAATCCTATGCAGTCAAACCAAGTTACCCGCTCCACTGGGTTTTTAAGAGAATCCTTAAAGCAACTTGGGTTACTGCCCATCACAGCTTGCCAGAGTTCCTGCGTTACTTCGGTCTCTCCTATATAATAGCTAGACAAACTTACCTTATGTCCCTTGTTATCACTTTGATTATCATCCCCCAGCACTGCATCTTGGACAGAAGCTATGTGTTTCATTGTAAAACTCACCCCCTTTACGTTGTAGGTGAGATCTTTACCAATTTGACTATTCCCTTGTGGCACGGGCGGTTTTGCTGGTGGGCGGGCAAGAGCTATGTCAGATGTCGACGGACTGGGCGTGGGAGCAGTGTTATCTATGCCTGCTATATATACTGTAACCATAAGTTTTGTATAATCTGCAGGCTCTTGCTCTCCGTTAGTTTTTTGGTACACTTCGCTTCGCACTTCTCTCAAGACAGTTTCTATTGTCTTATTTTTTTGCACTATCAAGCGTGTTAATATAGGTGTAAAAACCCCATCCTGTGCGGTCTGCCCTGAGGCAGCAGAATAAACTACTATTGAATTTTGTTTTGAAGAAACGGCGGCAAGCCCACGTGTTTTTGTTCCACGATGTGAACTTATCGCAAAAGGATTATCCCTGCACGAATCTAAAATTACAACATTAGCATCACCTTTAAGGCTATTCATTACCTCATCTACATATACACAGCGATATCTTACAGATTCTTTGTCTTCTAACCTTGCATTAAGTGGAATAAGATAGTTTATTCCATCTATTTGCACTGCATGCCCACCGTAATGAAAAAGAGCTATCCCTCCACCACGTGTAACTTGCTTAAATGAAGATAAGGCTTTTTGCATTTGTTCAAGGTTTGCATTTTTTACAAGAGTAACCTTAAAACCTATACTTTCTAGTGCCACTTTTAATGCCTCTGCCTCCTTTTCAGGTTGCGTTAAAGCTCCTAAGTCTTTCTCGTACCTTCCATTTGCAATTAACAATGCATTTTTTGCCTCTTTTGCAAAACACAAGCCTGTAAGGGCAAAAAACAACAACATAGAAAATATTTTCTTTTTCATATATAGCTCCTTAATGTTATGGTTATAAGCCCATTTTGCAAAAAATTAAATCTCTTCAATAGGGCTTTTGCATTGTTTATAAGGCTATAACCTTATCTATCTCTTCTTTGCTAAGCCCTGTAGCTTTGCAGACGTCTTCTTTTGATAAACCCATGTCTATGAGATTCCTCGCCGTTTCTAGTTTTGCATTATAAGAGCCTTCTTCTATTCCTTTCTCTATTCCTTCTTTTAGTCCCTTTTCTATTCCTTGCCTAATACCTTTATTAAAGCTACTTTCGTACATAGTTACTATATCGCTTTTTAACTTCATCCTAGATTCATAAAGCCTTTTTTCTTCAGGAGATAAGTTTAATTTAACTATCTTTTCATTTAATATTTTTAATACGGGGGAAGTATTTGCTAGCATATTTCGCTCCTTTTGCGTCGACGCATCTATAAATTTTAGCCAATTGATTAAGCGATTCTCTTTTGTGTTTCCATATTCAATAGGCAGTTCCCTTACCTTTTCTAAATTTAGAAAGTGAAACTCTATCGCATCTGTCAACTTCTTTTGCGTTTTAGGATTTATCAAATAGTATGTGGAATGTATCTCATCATCAAGATTATAACCTTCTGCAATTACATTTATACTTATACATTTATGAAGTTTTGAATAAGAAGAACCAGTTCTAAAGTCTTCTATATACATTTTTGCAACATAAAAAATGCTCCTTAAAACAAAAGAATCATCCCACATAAATTGCATTTCCATGTCAATGTATGTCCTGTCCTTTAGACGAATCTTTATATCAAGAATACCTGTTTTTTCTTCTTTTGCGTCTTTGTTTAACTCTTTATCCAACAGCTTGCAATCTGCAAAGTTTTCATGCGGAATGTCTAGCACACATGCCAAGAAATCCTGTAAAATCGCTTTGTTTTCTTCTGCTCCAAGTAGGCGTTTAAACGCATAGTCATTTTTTAATGTAAAGACAAATTCTTCTATTTCACTCATATCGCATATTATAATACGAAGTCGTTTTTATTTAAAGAGCGTTTTTTCTATTTGTAAGAGGACAGTTTGCTCCTCTCTTGGCAGAGGGCAGTAATTTCTCGGCATGAGAATAAATTGCTTATATATATCGAGATTCTGCAAGAGTACTCCCCCGCCGACTCGCAAAAATGTGTGAACTCACAAGCGACAAGCCAAGCGCAAGCCCAGAACGCTGTAGCAGCCGCTAGGATCGCCGCCATACCGAAAGGCACGCTCGCAACAAGATGCGTTGTAGTGCCAACCGCCACCGCGAAAGACACTAGGTGAGATCGCTATTTTGTTGTGATACAGGTAGATTTTCACTCTTTGCCTTTTGTGTAAAAGCAAATCACACAAAGGCAAAAAATAGATAAACAGTAAAGAACACTTTTCTTTTCATGTATAGCTCCTTAAATGCTATTGAATAAACTTTATTTTGCAAAAACTTAAATCTCTTCAATGGGGTTTTTGCATTGTTTAAATCTTTTAAAAAAATAAAAACTGTAATCTTGTCATATTTTTAAATAAAAACAAACAAAAGGAGATTCATAGAGTTCTTTCATTCCCCATCTAGTATTTTTATGCTATTTTCTATTATACTCACACCTAGTTATGAAAAACAAAAAGAAAAAGTTTTTTTCGCTCGGCTTTTACTTTTGGCTAGCTTTTATCTCCCTTATGGTAGTGCTTTTTTTTATCAATAGAGCCATTATAGGAAAAGCCATCACAAAAATTAAGGATAGTCCATCTTTTTCACAACCTGAAATACTGCAAGGTGATATTAGGCAAACAATTGAAGGTTCTTCTTCAAATGAAACGCTTACTTCTGAAGCACTCGCTTTAGATAAAAACTCAAAAATTGATAATGAGACATACTCTCCTACTGACGACATAGACAATAATATAGAAGTACCTTTAGAAAATACAGAAAAAAGGGAAGAATCCAGCATACAAGAAATACCTGAACAAAAAGAAATTCAAAATGAACCTAGCAATACTTCTCATAAAATGAGGGATATAGAAGTTTATTTTGTATCTGTGAATGATAATGGAATAGTAACAAGAGAAAAATGTGTAAGAAGTATTGAACATTCTCTATCCCCTATGGTAGATAGCTTAAAGGCTTTGCTACAAGGACCTACAAAAGAGGAAGCAAAGCATGGAATTCGCTCCTTTATTCCAGCTGACACACAATTGCTATCTGCAAGCATAAAAGATGAAACTGCACTCATAAATTTAAGTGAAGATTTTCAGTTTAATCGCTATGGCGTGGAAGGATATAACATTCAATTACAACAAATAGTGTTCACTGTTTGTTCGTTTCCAACAGTCAAATCTGTGCAGTTTTTAATTGAAGGTCAAAGAAGAGACTTTATTGGCTCTGAAGGTGTTTGGATTGGAAGT
This sequence comes from uncultured Treponema sp., assembly GCA_905372205.1. Lineage (GTDB taxonomy): Bacteria > Spirochaetota > Spirochaetia > Treponematales > Treponemataceae > Treponema_B. Next base: position 7,635 of record CAJPOH010000007.1, on the reverse strand, counting down.
CCATTAACTATAAATTCTTTTTGAGACTTAAAAATGGCAAATCTATATTCTGAAAGTGATTATTGGACAAAGAAAGCTTTTAAGGAAGGCTACCCAGCTCGCTCTGTATATAAACTCGAAGAAATCAACAAAAAGTTTTCACTTTTTTCATCCTCTGCTTGCATATTGGATTTAGGGGCAGCACCAGGGAGTTGGACTAGTTTTTTACTCAAAAACTTAAATAAAACTGCAATAATTGTTTCTGTTGACCTAAAACCTCTCGATGATAAAATAAAAGATGAAAGACTCACATTCATACAAGGAGATATGCTAGATAAAAAAGTTATAGCACAAATAGAAGAAAAAAGTCCTTTTGATGCTGTAGTTTGTGATGTAGCTCCATACACAACAGGAAACAAAGCTTTAGACGTTGCAAGGCAAAACGACTTAGCTTTTATGGCAAAAGATTATGCAAAAAAAATGCTAAAGAAAGGGGGAGCATTCGTCACAAAGATATTTCAAGGAAAAGAAATGAATCTTTTAGTTAAAGAACTCAAAAACACTTTTGAAATAGTACGCACTTTTAAGCCAATAGCTTGCAGAAAAAACAGCATAGAAACTTACATAATAGGAAAGAATTTTAGAGGCTAAAATATGCCCTAATGCACTTTCAAAACTCATTAAGCTAACAAAAATCTAACCTTCTATAACAACAAAAGCCACTGCGTTTTCTTTTTCATGTGAAAGAGAAAGATGAATATGCCTTCCACCCTTCGCTTCAAAAATTGCCTTAGCATTGTTTTCTAATCTCAATATAGGTCTTCCTTCAAAAAAGTGTACTGAAATATCTTTTAATTTCATACCTTTAAGACCTACTCCTAAAGCTTTACCATAGGCCTCTTTTGCTGCAAAATGACTTGCAAAAGAAAGATGTGCTAATTTTCCCCTCCCATATATATAATCCAATTCTTCTTTCTCAAAAAAACGCATAGCAAGCTTTCTTTCATTCTCCCAAACCAAAAATCGAGACGTCTTAATAATATCAACTCCAACACCCAAAATCATTCGTCTTCGTCTTTCTCTTGCATCTCTTTTTTCTTAACATTTATTGAAACCTTTTTGGGTTCGGCTCTCACAAATTTTAATTTATTTGAAACTTTATGTTGCACGTCTATATTCCATTCCCCTTCATTTGTAACATTTGCACAATCAATATATAAAACATCAGGTGGCTTAATCCAATTATTAAGAGAATCTTTAGTTCCACTCACAACTATCTCACCCTTATCTAAAATATTTGTGATAGTAAAAGCTTCATTATTTAGATTTGCTATATAAATACTTATATCTCTATACGTTGTTTCAATTTCTCTTTCACTAATTTTGATTGTATATTGAATTTTTGCCCCACCCACAACAGAAACCAAAGGATTAGGATTGATTAAGTTAGCATAACCTGAAATATCTGATGTGTGATTATCAAGCTGAACAAACTCTGTTGTCAATGATTCAATTTTCTCGATACTTGAGCGAGGCCCTACTATGCTCACCTTTGTTGGCTCTATAGGTGTTTCTGTAACTGCATAGTTTTCAGGTGGATCACCTGTAGTGGCAAGTTTCACATCAACACTCTTAAAAACCTTACTTTCAAGTCTTATTTTTATCTCATGTGGTTCTGCTTGAAGCTCTAAAGATTCTTCGTTGAGTATAGAATTGTTTTTACGCAAGGTTACAGGAACTTTATATTCTCCTTCTGTAGTGAAAGGATGAGCGTCAACGTATGCGATAATATCTTCATCTCTTATAGAATTGATTATAGAACTATTGCCCCACACAGAAACCCTAACACTTGCAGGCAAGAGGCTACTAGCCACCAAATCATCTGGATATTCATACCTTAAATGAACAGAAAAATATCTTTTTTCCAACAAACTTGCATTATATATTTGAACAATAATTATTGCTAATATTATACAAGCAACCTTAGCTAGCCAGTTATGAGTAATGCTTTCTATAAAATTCCTAACCACTTTACTTTCTCTATAGTTTTTCAAGGCGTTCCTCCACTACATTTTCTATTACTTCATTTGATGCATCAAAAGCCTTAATATTCAAAAGACGTTCTAGCCTTTCAATAATTTCCTTTCTATTTAAGTCGTAATATAGATTAGAATCATAAGCAAGGCTTAAAGCACCAGTTTCTTCAGAAACAACCAAAACAATTGCATCAGATTGCTCTGTAATTCCAAGTGAAGCTCTATGCCTAGTTCCAAAGCTTTTTTTTATATCTTGTTGTTCCGAAAGAGGTAAAAAACAACCTGCTGAAATAATTTTATCATTTCTAACAATAGTAGCTCCATCATGCAATGGAGTGTCAAACTTAAATATTGTTACAAGTAAGCTAGCTGTTAAATCTGCATTAAGAATTGTGCCTGTTTCAATTATGTCTTGTAGGTTATTATTTCTCAAGAATATAACCAGCATACCACGCTTATCTTCTGATAAAAGCTCTGCCGCTGTTAAAACAGAATCGACTTGAGTATTAGAAGTCTTTTTTCCAAAAGAGAACCAATTATGTTGCCCTATTTTTAAGAATATCTTTCGCATTTCTGGTTGAAAAACAATGGCCACAGCAATAATAAATCCTGGAGCTACTGCATGTATTATCCACAACAATGTGGTTAGCCTAAAAACGTATGCGACAGTGTAAATCACCACTATTGATAACCCACCCCGTATCAACGACATAATCTGCTTTTCCAGTATCTTATATAATTGATATAGCAAAAAAGAGATTACTACAATTTCAACAAAAGCTCTTGCATACAATAAATAAAAATGCGATATTGTTCTAAGTATTTCCATAACTTCCTCAAAGGCACAACTGCTGTAAGTGGCTAAAAAAAAGAAGATTTTTAAGATACTGTATTATATTAGACTTATTCTATAACTGCAATGGATATCAAAAATGAAAAATTGAATTTGTTTGCTTAGAAACATCCACTACCCTTTTATTGTATCATTCCACAAAAAAGCCATCGTCAGCAAATGTTACAAGCGTACATTACCAAATGTTATAATGGTACATTAGGGGATGTGAAAACAGTACATTAGCTAATGTACTGACCCCATTCTGTACAGCATTGGGTGTGCAAACCCCGCTATATCGCGACCGTGTTCTGTACAGCAACGAGGTGCAAACCCCGCTATATCGCGTCCGTGTTCTGTACAGAAACGAAGTCGTGTTCTGTACAGAAACGAAGTCGTGTTCTGTTTAAGGAACGCTATCGTATTCAAGCATTTAGCACCTCAATATAAATTATATAGTCTTGCAATTGATGTTTTGCACTCACAATTTATTGCAAGAAAATAATTGCTCATACGGTAAGATGAAAAAGTTCTTTTAGGGAAGATATTCTTTGTGTATATTTTTTAGACTTTCAAACATGTTACGTTTGAGAACATAACTCCCTTCAGTCAAATTAAAAAGCCTTCTTCTTGCTTCTTTTCTGCCTGAATTTTCTTGATAATCACAAGTACATGTTGAACAAAGATAGCCATTTTCTTTTGCATGACGTGCTATAATAGCTGTGTCGCATAAGCAAAGTGGACGAATAATAGTAATAGGAAATTTTTGAAAAACCAAAACGGGAGGCATGGTAAAAAGAGACTTCTTATTTAACATATTCATAAGAAGTGTTTCTAAAATGTCATCTAAGTGATGACCTAATGCTATTTTATTATAGCCTAACTTCTGTGCTATAAGGCTTAATTCAAGACGACGTTGATTAGAACAAAACCAACAATTCATTTTTTTTCCTTCTTTAAGTCTTCCTAACACATCGACATCTTTTGTGATTAAGTCAATGCCCCACTCCTCAAACTTCTCCTTTAAGATGTGAGGAAAGCTAGGGGAAATATTTGTTGCAACGTGGAATGCCTTCACTTCAAAATCGCAAGACTTTCTCTTTTTTCTGTTATAAAAATATTCTGCCATAACAGTTGAGTCCTTACCACCAGAAGCTGCAAGCAATATTCTATCGCCTCTTTGAATCATTGAGTAATCGCTAATAGCTCTATCTATTAAACTAAATATTGCAGGATTTCCCATATTGAAAGGGTTAGTCTAGATTTATTTTTTTATACAAGTGAAACTGACTGTATTTTTATATGGAACATATTTTGAAAGAGTGAAATATCTACTAAAATGTTCTTTAAGCTCTGCCTCATTTTCATGTGGACCTGACATAATTCCTTTTTTGTCATATATGCTAACTAAAAAATCACTAGAAGCATACACACCTTTAACATATGTGCATCCAACAAGAAGTCCATCAGTTTTTAGAACACGCTTAATCTCACTCAATGCCTTATCCTTATCAGGAAAACATTGATAGCCATTCATACAAAGCACCAAATCAAAGCTTGCATCTTCATACTCTAAAGCACCAACATCACCTTGCACGAAACTAATATGGTTACACTCTTGCCCTTCAAGAGCTAGCTTAAACTTCTCTATCATTTGTTGTGAATAATCGAGAGCTATGATTTGAGCTTTCTTCATATTTAAATATAAGTCTTTAGTGAAAATACCTGTGCCACAGGGAACATCAAGCATTTTTCCACTAAAGTCTTTAGGAATCATTTCAAGCGTCGATCTGGCTTCGGTAAGTAAACTTGTATCATGCCAAAAAATCCTATTAAAAAGCCTAGAAAACCAAGTTCTACCTGCCACAAAATCATCATATAAAGAAGATTGCTTCTTAAGCTTTTTATAGAACGTATTACTTGTTTTATCTTCACTCATCTATTGATTCCTATTCAATCTTCACCAATGAGCTTATGCTTCTGATACGTTCATTCCAAGGGTCAACCACTCTATTCACTTCAGAAACTACAAAACAACAAGCAGTAGCTTTGTCAAACCATTCAGCATTGTCTGCATCACGTCGCAAAATATAGCGACACATACTTCCATCTATGCTAAATTTTCTGCAACCATTGACAGGATTTCCTTTTCCATCAACCATAGATCCAGCATCTCTATAATGTTTTTCTCCTGGAACATCAAACCAAAAATAACCGTTCTTCACCCTTGAATCAGAAATACTAAAGAATACTTCAATAGAATCTTCATCACGAGAAACAGATTTAATTTTAGGAATAGCTAAAGCAGATATTTCATTTTTAAACTTTGCTTGTGGTACTATATATTTTGTGCTGGCTTTTTTATCAATTTCCATGTTCTGAAAACCATTGATTATCGGAGTTTTCACAATCTTTTCTCCGTTTTTTAGTGTGATAGTAATTACCCATTCGCCCAAGCCAACCCTTCCTTCTCCTTTGCCACAAGGAAGACGCTTGCAATTTATTGTCTCTTTGTCAACTTCAATCACTTTTTGAATATCTTCACCTTCTATGATGTAATAATCATTAGGAGAATCTATTACCAAGCTTTCTACAACCCCTAAATCAAACTTACCTTTGTATTCAAGCGAAAAACTGATAAACATTTTATTGCTTATTTTTAATGGCTTTGCCCAAAAGGTAGGCTCAACTTGGTCAATAACCCATTCAAGTTTTCCAATGCTAAAGCCACCTTTACTATTTTCTGTAGGTTTTGCACTTGCATCTGTTGTTTTGCAAGTAAAAAACGAAAAAGCAAGCACGGCAGCAGCAACAACAACAAAACAAAACATCTTCTTAGTCATATTTCTCCCTCCAAACATAAGAGTTATCAATATATGAGTAACGGCAAAATTATGAATTTTCTTAAAACCAAGACATTTTTATATAATCAATACGTCTAAATAATGAAAAATTAAATAGATTTCAAACATAATTAAATCTATTTTTTTTTGATATATACAAATACTTGATTTGGTAAGCATGCATTCCAATCTCCAACCTTTTTTAATGGAGAAGCCTGAACGCAAGTTTTATGTGGACATGGAGAATAAATAATGCTAACTTCATTATTTTTAATTCTAATCTTTGTTTCCCCTAATTTACCAGGAATATCAACATCAATGTCCATATCTAATGGATATATCCATTCTTTTTCTTGAGATTTAATTAAAACACTAAACGCTTCGTCTCTATTAGAATATATTGCTAAAAATGAAAACAGTGTAAAAAACACAACAATCGCAAACACGAGAACATCTAAGAGTTTTATTGCTTTAAGATTTTCTTTCATAGGTGGTTAGAAGTCTATACTATTTTCTACAATTAAAAAAGGTGTGTTTTGTTCCGTTCTTTCTACAACTCTGCCTATAATACAGGGTTTTCCACAAATAGTATTTGAAAGAGCTAGATTCAAATCTTCATACAAACTTTTAGCTTTTTCTTTTGCAACTGAAATGAGAAGTCCACCTGATGTTTGTGGATCAAAAAGCACATCCTGCACTTCCTGAGCCACTGCATTAAAACTAACAGCGTCCCCTACAAATTTTGAATTCTCATAAACTCCAGCCGCTAATATACCCATACGAGCATACTCTAAAGCATCTTGAAAAATTGGAACACTGGATGCACTTATTTCTATGTTTACATTTGCACTTCTTGCCATTTCATAGCAATGCCCCAATAAGCCAAAACCTGTTATATCTGTGCAAGCATTCACCTCATGTTTTACCATTTCATCTTTTGCCGTTTTGTTTAAGAATGCCATTGTTTTATAGATATTTTCAATTTCTTTTTCAGTAACAAGACCACCTTTTGCAGCAGTTGTAAGAACACCTGAGCCTATAGGCTTTGTTAAGATAAGCACATCTCCTACTTTTGCAGTTGAGTTTCTTAATATCTTATTTGGATGCACAAAGCCATTAACCGCAAGCCCATATTTAGGAATGTCATCATTGATTGTGTGTCCTCCACATAAAACACAACCTGCTTCTCTTACTTTGTCAAAACCGCCACGCAATATCTCACTTGCCATAGAAGTTGGCATGCAAGTAGGAAAACAAAAAAGATTGAGAGCAAGACGCGGATCTCCCCCCATTGCATAAACATCACTTAAAGCATTTGCTGCAGCTATCTGCCCAAACATGTAAGCATTTCCAGTTATCGGTGGGAAAAAATCCATTGTGAATATTAAAGCTACTTGCTCATTGATTTTATAGACAGCAGCGTCATCGGAAGTGTCAAAACCTACCACCAAAGAAGGATCAGAGAGAACAGTGAAATTTCTTAAAAGATCATTTAGTGCAACTGCACCTAGCTTAGCCCCTCAGCCTGAGTGCCGACTAGAATGCAAAAGATCAAATTCTTTTTCTTTTATAGCGGTCATATCCATCACTTTGTAGGTTAAGAAATCCTATGATCAATTCATAAGATCACAAGTAATCAGCAAGCCCTTAAAAAAAATCCTTTTGCACAATCTTTGCACAAAAGGATCTGAAAACTGGGCGGTGGCAGGTTTGAACTGCCGACTTCTACCGTGTGAAGGTAACACTCTACCACTGAGTTAACCGCCCAACTCCTTGAGCATTCTATATTATTATAGTAATAAAATGCAAGTAGGTGAATTCATATTAAATTCTAACAGTTTGTAATTTTCAAAATATTACTAGTTTATTTTGTAACTTTTGAATAACTACAACTGTTGTATCGCATAGATAAGCGACTAATGGGGTGTACTAGGAGCTTATCTAC
>CAJPOH010000006.1 GCA_905372205.1 uncultured Treponema sp. | reverse complement strand
ATAACAATTCCTTAGAATGAGAATTTGTCTTAAGACAAATTCTCACAATGTACTGCCCCCATTCTGTACAGCATTGGGTGTGCAAACCCCGCTATATTGAGGTCGCGTGCTGTACAGCAACGAGGGTGCAAACCCCGCTATATCGCGACCGCATTCTGTACAGCAACGTATAGCGATACATGTGTGTTTTGCATAGCACTCCTTTTAACAATATTTATAATGTTGAAGTCTTATAGTTGCAATGTTTAAGCCTTTTATGATACACTCGACAAAGTATTAAGTAGAGTAATGATAGAGGTGATGGTTAAAAGATACGAGTAATATCTAGTTGATACCCATGTTTAATAATTAATAAGGTGCATTCCTTAAACATTTGAGGTGTGTATGAGTAAAAAAAATAAAAAAACTGAGAGTGGAAATTCTATGAGATTTAAACGTTCCTTAATTTTTGTAATTTGTAGTGCTGTTATACTAATTGCCACTGCTTCGGCTGTTGCAGTGGTTTTGAATCCTGATCTTATTCCAAATGGAAAGCAGAATGTGGAGGTTGCTTTGAAAACTTCAAAGGTTAATGATGCTTATGGCGATAAGCTTTCTGATGGCTTATATGCTCTTATAAACACTGATAAGGGAGATATCCTATTGCAACTTTATTTTGACAAAGTTCCAATAACATGTTGTAACTTTGTAGGACTTGCTGAAGGTAAATTTGCTGTTTGCAAGGGAAAACCCTATTATGATGGGCTTAAATTTCATCGTGTAATAAAAGATTTTATGATTCAAGGTGGATGCCCTTTAGGCAATGGAACAGGGGGGCCTGGTTATACATTTCCTGATGAAATTGTTTCGTCCTTAAAACATGAAGGACCAGGGGTTTTATCTATGGCGAACGCAGGTCCTGGTACTAATGGTTCTCAGTTTTTTATTACTCATGTTGCAACTCCATGGCTTGATGGTAAGCATACAGTTTTTGGAAAGGTTATAGAAGGGCAAAGTGTTGTGGATAGTATTGCTCAAGATGATAAAATCAATTCTATAAAGATAATTAGGAAAGGATCTGTTGCTCAAAATTTTAAGAGTGATGAGGCTAGTTTTAAGGCATATATTAACGAAATACAAGAAAAAGAGAAACAAGTTATGGAAGAGGCTATGAATAAGGCGATGCCTATCATAAAGCAAAAATGGCCTAAAGCTGTTAAAGATGACGATGGAGTATATTTTTTCATCACAAAGGAAGGACGCGGGGGGCATGCAAAGACTGGACAAATACTCAAGATGAAATATAAGGGATCGTTGCTTGATGGAAGAGTGTTTGATGATTCTGATATGCATGAGCCGTTAGAGTTTCCTGCAAATATGGAGCGAGTAATTAAAGGTTTTGATAGTCAAGCTTCAAAAATGAAAGTTGGAGAACAAAGAACAATTATCATACCCCCACAGCTAGCTTATGGAAGCAAGGGTGCGGGTAATGTGATTCCACCAAATGCTGTTTTAGTGTTTGAGTTAGAGCTTCTGGGTATAAAATAATTTGTTAGAGATGACTATGAGTGAAGAAATTACTAAAGAGATTTTTGATGTTCTTCTATATATTTCTAGGCTTGATGTTTCGGGGGATGAAAAGGTCTTATTGCAGAATCAGATAGGTAGGATTGTGGGGTATTTTGCAGAACTTGAAAGATTCAAAAATGATAGTATTGAGCTTTCTGATTGCAATTCTAATTCAGAAAAGAATTTAAGAACTTTGCTCCTTCCTTCATACATTGAATCACGTGCATTAAAACTTATCAGTAGTGAGTTTATGGATGGTTATTTTAGAACTCCAAAAGTTTTAACCTCTTCTTAAAAAAGTTTTTTCAATTCTCAAAAAAGCCTTGAATGTGTTTCAAGGCTTTATCATAAGGAACAAAATAATGAATATTTGTGATATGAGTTTAGTTCAACTAAAACAAAGTTTGGCAAAAAAAGAAATTACTTCTTTGCAAATAATAAAAACCTTAAAAGAAGAATATGAAAAAGATGAAAAAAAAGAGGTTCCCATAAACGGTTTTTTAGAGTTTTTTGATGATGCTGAAGAAAAAGCTATTGAAAAAGATAAGATGATCAGTAAAGGAATTGATCTTCCATTATTGGGCTTACCAATTGCAATAAAGGATAATATTTCGATTAAAGGCAAGCATTGCACCTGTTGTAGCAATGTTTTAAAAAACTACATTGCACCATATAATGCTACTCTTATTGAACGACTTCTTTCAGCAGGAGCAGTGATAGTGGGAAGAGCGAATATGGATGAGCTTGCTATGGGGTCTTCCACAGAATTTTCGTGTTTTGGACCTTCAAGAAATCCTATTGATCGCTCTTTAACACCGGGCGGAAGCTCTGGTGGTTCTGCGGCTATAGTTGCGGCAAAACAGTGTCCGTTTGCTTTGGGAACTGAAACGGGCGGGTCTGTTCGTCTTCCTGCTGCATATTGTGGAGTTTATGGTTTAAAACCTACTTATGGACTCCTTAGTAGGTATGGCGTTACAGCTTTTTCCTCTTCACTTGATCAAGTGGGGCTTTTTAGTCGTTCTCCTGATGATATGGCTTTGATATTATCTGTGTTAGTTGGAAAAGATGAAAAAGATGAAACTAGTAGTGAGGCAAATCCACAAACTTTTAACGATTTAGCTTCTTATTCAAACGAAGAATTGAAGAAATTACGTTGTGCTGTTCCTTTAGAATTTCTAAATGCTGAAGGTTTAGATAAAGAGATCTCAGCTCTTTTTGAAAACCTTATAAAAACTGTTGAGAAGCTTGGCGTTAAAGTTGATAGAATAAGTATGCCAATTCTTAATTCTTCTATACCGACCTACTATGTGCTTGCAATGTCTGAGGCTGCAAGTAATTTAAGTCGTATTGACGGCATTCGTTATGGCGTGCGTCTTGGAGGAGAAGCAGGTTTTGATGAGCTTTACATAAAAACTAGAACGGAAGGTTTTGGTAGTGAAGTTAAAAGAAGGATCATAACAGGAAACTATATCCTTTCAAAAGAGCTTTCTGGAGATTGCTATGAAAGTAGCTTGAAAGCTAGGAGTAGAGTTCAAAAAGATGTTGAAAATGTGTTTAAAAACTATGATTTTATTCTATGCCCAACTTCTCCAACTACTGCATTCAAATTGGGAGAGAAAGTGGATGATCCTATAGCTATGTATTTATCAGATCTTTTTACAATTTTTGTCAACCTTGCAAGAGTTCCTTCTGTTTCCGTTCCACTATTAAAAACAAAGGCAGGTCTTCCTGTAGGAGTACAAATAGTTGCAAAACATTTTGGAGAGAAGAACATTTTGCAATTTGCTAAGAATTTAGAGGTGATGAATGCTTGAATATAACAATCTTAAATATGAAATTATTATAGGTACAGAGATACATTGTCAACTTCTTACAAAGACAAAGGCGTTTTGTTCTTGTGAAAATAAATATGGTGGCTTGTCTAATTTAAGGGTATGTCCAGTATGTCTGGGCTTGCCAGGTGCGTTGCCTACAACTTCAAAAGAATATGTGGAATATGGAATAAAGGCTGGTTATGCTCTCAAATGTAAAATAAATAATTACTCTCGGTTTGATAGGAAACATTATTTTTATCCTGATCTTGCAAAAGGTTATCAAATTACACAATTTTACTATCCGTTGTGTAGTGAAGGTGGAATAGATATAAACATAGCAGGGCAAAATGAAAAGCCAAAGCTAAAACATATAGGAATTGAACGTATTCATTTGGAAGAAGATGCAGGAAAAAGTTTACACATAGATGGAAATTATTCATACATAGACTATAATCGTTGTGGAGTTCCTTTAATAGAAATTGTTTCTAAACCTGATATGTCTAGTGGTGAAGAAGCTTCTATTTTTATGCAGACAATTCGTGAAATATTAAAGTTTATTGGCATAACAGATGGCAACCTCGAAGAAGGTGCTATGCGTTGTGATGCTAACGTTAATGTGCGAATCGTTGATGGAGATGTTGAGTTTAGGACGTGTATTTCAGAAATCAAGAATATGAACTCTTTTAAGGCTGTTAAAGATGCTTGTTCCTATGAGGTGATGAGGCAATTAAAAGAATATGAAAGTGGTGTTCGTCTAGCATTCAAACTAGGAGAAAAACGCACAATGGGCTGGGATGATGCAACAGGGCAGACTGTAATGCAAAGGACTAAAACACAGAAGGAAGATTATAGGTTTATGAGAGAACCAGATCTTAAGGCTTTAAAGCTATCTGATGAATATATAAATGAGGTTTGTTCTTCTGTTGTGGAGTTACCTTCAGAAAAAAGAGATAGATATAGAAAAAATTACTCGCTTTCAGAATTTGATATTTATCTTCTCACTTCTGAAAGATCAATTGCTACTTGGTTTGAAAAAGCAATAGAACACTCAACTTCTTACAAAAAGGTTGCGAACTGGATATTGACTAATATTCTTTCGATTGTGAATGAACAAAAAATTTCTATTGATGAGCTAAAAGTGAAGCCAATTCACATTGCACAACTGGTTAATTTGATTGAAGATGGCAAAATTACTAGTAATCAAGCAAAAGATGTGTTTGTTCAAATGGTTGAAACAGGAAAAGAGCCAGCTATAATTGCAAAAGAAAAAGATATGGAATTATTGGATGATGATATTGAAATTGCAAAATTAGTTGATGAGGTTTTTGCTAGGAATCCTGAGGCTATTGAACAATGGAAAGCTGGAAAAACAAATGTGTTAGGCTGGCTTGTAGGTCAAGTTATGAAAGAATCAAAAGGTAAGGCAAACCCAAAACTTGCAAACAATTTAGTAGTTGAAAAATTGAAAAGAAGCTAGAGGATGATATCTAATATTTCATTGTTAGAAGGGAAGTAGGGCATTTCATGAATTAAATATAGTGGCTACTAGCGAATCACCTGCCAATTCTAAAGAGCTCGAGGGGATTAATGCAGAGCTTTATTGGAATGCATCCATATTTGTTACTACAACTAAATCAATCTTTGAAGGTTACTTATATCAAATCTGAACTTTATTCTACGCTATCTTAACGAATGCAATTTGCCTATTGTTGCATTTTCAATTTATATGTAAAATATGTTGTTCGGTAGTTTAGGGAGGCTTTTTGTGACTGTTTTTTTCTCGATTATTTGTATTTTCGCAAACATTTTTTCTATTTTTTTGCTTTTTAAGGGTGGTGGCTTTTTAACTATTCTTGCTTTTATTTTGGCATTCTCTTTTACAGCTTCTTTAACTTTTTTCTCTTTTCTTTATATTTTCAAAAAGAAGTATGTTAAGTATTTCATAGTTAAAAAAATGTTAGAATACTTACCATTGGTTTGTGTGGCATTTTTTATTATTTCAGGTGTTTTTGCATTACCTTCTTATGCTTTAGATGCATTTTTAGCAATACTTTGGCTTATTATGACTATATGCACAATTGTTATATTGTTTTTGCTTCGAAAAAATGTGGTAAAAAAACAATATCCAGAACTTTTTAAGAAAGAAAAGAAATCAGGCGTGTTGTTTGTGCTGGTTGATTGGCTTGATGCAATATGTCAGGCTGCTTGCATAGTGCTTTTATTGCAATTTTTTATATTTCAACTATATCTAATTCCCTCAGAATCTATGGTTCCAACTTTTATGATTGGTGATAGGGTTATAGGAGTGAAATGTACAGCAGGTCCTACTTTTCCGCTTTCTGCTTTTAGATTTCCTCAAGCTAGAAAATATAAGAGAGGAGATGTTGTGATTGTTCGAAATCCAAACTATGCTTCTGATGCAAACAATGATTTAAAGTTTTTCACATCTCAATTAATTCAACTTCTCACTTTAACTATGGTCAATATCAATGTTGATAGCAATGGAAAAATCAAAACAGACCCATTAGTTAAACGTATTGTTGCATGTGAACACGAAAAATTGATGTTGGTAGATGGTGTTCTATACATAAAGAAGGCAGGAATGAAAGATTGGCAAGTGCAAGATGAAAAATCTTATGCTGTTTGGAATTTAGAAAGTTTACCTAAGTCTGAATTAAAATATGTAAAAGATACAAAAGTTGGAAATCAGGTATTGAGTATGCTTGAATCTATAGAAGCAACTCGTAAAAACTTGAATTTTTATCAAGCAATGAAAGAAGCAAAAGAAATTGTTGAAAAGATGGAAAAACTTAAAAATATTCCTGATAGTACATTCAAAATGGAAGAAATTCTTAAGAATGATGAACTTTTACTGGATGAGATTATCTCAAAAGATATAGAAATTGCCTCAAAAATATTAACAACTAATGGTAGTTTGATGTGGTTTTCAGCCTTTATGACAGATTGGGCATCTCATTGGGAATCGCCTAATGTAGAATCTTCTTTGTATGAAAAAAGGTTTGCACAATTTAACGCATTGATTAAACTAGCTGTGGGTCGTCTCTTATTAAAAGATGTAGAGCTATTAAAACAAAATATAACACCTTCTGAGCTACTGAGTGATGAAGAGCGTCTAAATTTTTTGAATGAGCTAAAAAGTTATTATTATTATCTTGCACTTTCTGGTCAACGCAACATGGATGAATTTCCTAAAGGTGAAGAAGAATATATTCCTGAAGGTTGTTTTTTTATGATGGGAGACAATCGTTTCAACTCCACGGATATGAGGCACGGCTACAACATCTATAAAACAGAAGTTGATAAGTATGATCCATTTTCAATTAAATATTTAACAAATATTTCTCCTAAATACATAAAAGAAGATAGAATGCTAGGCACTGCAAATCTAATCTTTTGGCCAACAGCAAGGATGGGGATTGTGAAGTAGCTATTAGCAAAGAAGCTTTTGAATCCTTAACCTTTCTCTTCGAGCTTTTCAAGTCGATAAGTTGCTATCCAACCGTAACTTATGGCAACTTGAGAAAGTGAGAGCGACAGCTACTAGGCTAACGCTGATTAAATGCTCCGCCTAGTAGCTATCGCTGGCGGTAGCCTAGCTTTGATCAGCGTTTCATTAAGATGCAAAGCTATCCCAACAAAAATAGTTTTGTTGGGATAGCTTAATCACAGTCCATATTCTAAAACACATCAACTCTAATACCACAAGCTAAATGGGGAACAACAGATTGAATTGTAGATTTAGCATTTTTTGAAGATACATCAGTTGGAACAAACCATAGTTGCCCTTCTGTAAAGAAAGAGAAGCTTCTAAAATATTTTCCCTTAGGTAGTTTAATTCTAGGGAATTCAAATTGCATTAACAAACTCGAAAGCACTTGAGGACGTCCACTTTGTGTTTCAGTGAAAAGAGAAAATTGGGCACCAAGAGCTGCTGCCATGTATAAAGGTGTGGCATCAGGGAAATGATAGCCAAATCCATAAGAAAAGACATTTGCTAAGATTTTCATAGAAAGTATATGCCCACCATAGCGAACAAGGTCCGCTCTCTCTTTCAAGACTACATTTCTTTGCCCTTGTGTGAATTGTCCATAGTGCAATTGTAGCTTCACATTTTGGTCAAAAAAGCTTAAACCAATACCCATATTCCATAAAGATGCGCCCCAAAAGCCTAGCTCAAAATGCAAACCTTGAATGAATTTTGGCACACCATAAAAAAACTTGTCTCCCTTACGTAATTCAATTTTGACATTTTTAAGTTCTGTATCATCTTGAGCTAAACCGATAAATTCAATCTTATCATTGTACTTCATTCCTTCTACAGGAGAAATCACTGTTATTTCAGGTAATGTTTTATCCACTTTTACTAAAGTTCTGCAAAGAGCCACATCGCCATTTTTCATTATTGCTCTAAAGAGGAAAAAATGCTCACCTTCTGCTAAATTGCCTGTTTCAATTCTATACTTCCAATTTTTATTTTTAGAAATTGTAGTAAAATTGAGTCCATTATCAAGACTTAACTCAACTCTAGCAACTCCTAAATTTTTCTTTTCTTCATCATTAGGTTTTTTTTCATTATCAACTTCGGTATTATTCACTTTATCAGCAGTAATTTCTTTTCTTACAACACTATAGCCTGCACGTCCTTTTATATATGGACGATTAAAAGCAAAATCCCCCATATTCAATTCATCAATTGTTATCCAAGCTCCCTCGGCTGAATAAAAGATAGTGTTTTCTGTTGAAGTATATTCAACGTTGCTAGCACCTCTTGCTCGAATTAATATTTTGTGTGTTCCATCTGCTAGTTCTTCGCTAGAAAAACGAAAGACAACAAAACCAGTTTTAGAAACTTCAGCTGATTTTACTTCTTTTCCATCAATAAAAAGAGAAGCCTTTTCTATTTCTTCACCTTGTAAAATTTTACCATAAATATTGAATTCACCATTAATATGCTCACCCGAAAGAGGATAGAAAAGTTCAACTTTATTTTTATCTTTGGTTCTATAAATTTCAAAATTAGATGAAACCTCTGTCACATTACTTGCTTTGTCTACAGCTCTAAAACTCAAGTTATATTTTCCTTCCTTTAGGGAAGAAACATCGAGCTTTTTAGTGACTAGAGATTCTATCGAAAGCTTAATTTCAGATAGTGAATTTGGAACAGAAGCACCTTCCAAACTTCTAATTCTCAATTGTGCAGAATCAAGTGCAATATTATCTTTGATTTTTCCTGAAACAATAAGAACATTATCAACTTTTGTTCCAGAAGCGGGGTAGGAAATCTTTAAATCTGGTGGAGTATTATCTATATTTACTAGCACAGAGAAAACATCAAATAAACCATAATTATCAAAAGCTCTCACCAAAACAATATGAGAACCATCTTCAATAACTTGACTGTTGAGGCTATATTGCCACTTTTCTCCACCTTCTGCTCTATTATACGTATTTCCATTATCAAAAGAAAGTTCCACATAACTTATCCCATTTTTGTCGCTTGCAGTACCACTAAAATTTACAATGCCTTTAATGCTTTCAAATAATGAAGGGGCTACTACAGTATTTTGTGGAATGTTTCGCGACACTCTCACCTTCTTTTTTACAGTAGCACCTTTCACACCATAGATATCTTCTCCGTAGACAGTGATGGTGTGTTCATTGTCTTCTAAACTACTTATAGGAACAGTAATTGCAAAACTATTTTCTACGTTTAAACTTTTATATTCTCCCTCATCCCATTTATAGTATATCTTTGCAGGTGCATCATCATCATAAATTATACCTGAAACTACAAAATCGTTAAAAACGATTTCATTATCTAAAGGTAATTGCAATTTAACTACTGGGCTATCGTTTTTTGAGTCTATGCTAAAGGAATAATCTTCAACTTTTGATGTATTCCCTCCAATATCTGTAAATTTAAATTTCATAGCCCGTGAAATAGGTTCTTCTGCACTACCTATCACAATGTACTTAAAAGAATCACCATCAAGCGACTTAGCTTTTCCTTTACCGCTTTCATATTCTCCTCGTATAAAACTCGTAGGTAATGGACTAGAGACTCTAAAACCTGTTAGAAGTGTACCATTGACAACATCTTCATCCTGAGGCAAAACCATCTCTACTTTTGGATTGGAAACAATCTTATATAAAACCCTATTTATACTTTCTTTTTTACCTTTCACATTTTCTGCAACTACTTGAACTAAAATAAGACCTTCGTCAAAGTTTTCCAGATTTAAAATCTTACTAAACGAACCAGCTTTTCTTTGAATTATTTCTTCTTTTCTTTCTTTACCTTCTTGAAAAATGATATATTTAACTTCGTTGATTTCATCTTGAGCTAAAACAATACCTTCCATGTTATGAGCATTTTTTACAACATAACCTTGATTATTTGCGTTCAAATTTATAGCAATATCTTTCTTCCCAACCAAGATATTTAAGCTAGGAGAGGTAAAAGAAGAATTATTAGTTTTTATTTCGAATCTGACATTTTTGTATAAACCACTTCTTACAGCTTTTATTTTTAATGTATTCTCTTCTTGTAGAGAAAGACCTTCATCAGCTAATAGTTTTACTTCTGTAATTTCTTCATTAAGTTTGGGAATAAAGCCTGCTGAAAGGGTAGCCCCATTGTCCATTAAGACAGAACCATCACTATCTTTTTTTCCATGTGCCCATGCAAATAG
Organism: uncultured Treponema sp.; assembly: GCA_905372205.1. Lineage (GTDB taxonomy): Bacteria > Spirochaetota > Spirochaetia > Treponematales > Treponemataceae > Treponema_B. The sequence goes on along the minus strand of CAJPOH010000006.1, from coordinate 1,959 downwards.
TTCTTTTTCTGGCTCTTCATTTTCGGATGTAGGAATTTCTATTAGTTGCAAAGAGACTAATAGTTTTTGGTGCATTTTTATTCCTTCTGAATCTAACGCCTGAAAAGCAATTTCTACTATCTCATTAACATCTTTTGCTTCTATGGGAGAGAGCGTAACTTTTTGTTCTGTAGCACCAGTTTTTACATTGACAGTTTGTTCCTCTCCTCCATTTATAGAATATGAAGCACTTGTTAAACCCTTAAATGCTTTTAGTAAAACTTGTGGAGAAAAAGTTTTGCCTGTGTAGAGTTTTTTGTTTATTACAGTTTCACCATCTGAAAAACTAATTTTAGGTCCCTTATTCCTTCCAAAAACCTTTTGCTTTGTTATGGAGCTTTTAATGCCTTTTTTATTGATGGCATATATGGTAACTGTGTTTTCTCCTTCTATATCATAGTTTGATAAATCTATGTTGAAAGCTCCAAAATCAGACTTATAGTGATGTTCAGGGTATCCTTCAACCTTATAATATATATCTTCCACTCCATAAAGGTCTGAAACAAAGCCTGAAATATATAGTGATGTTTCTTTATCTTTCGCTCCTGTTGCTACATTTTCATCCATAGAATCTGTACTTTCTTCTTGTTGAAGATTTGTTATATTGACGACGGGTGTATCTTTTGATCTATCTAGCTTAATGTTTTTTTCTTTTCTTACGATGTTTCCTGCTTTATCTTTTGCCGTAACAGTAATAACATAAGAAGATGAACTTTCTTTTGAAAGATCAAACTCTTTCACCCAATAAGGATTTCCGGGAATCAATTCCATGCTACCTTTGTTTCGTCCTATGCTATATTCTAGTGAAGAGAGATTGTTTGCATCCTTAGCTTTGCCTGCCACAGCAAAAATGGAGCCACGAATTTCTTCATCGCTACTAGGGTATATAAACTCTAATTCTGGAGGGGTGTTGTCAACAAAAAATAAGAAAGCATAAGTAGCCTCTCCACCTAACTTATCAAAAGCATGAAAATAACAAGTTTTAGCTCCGTCTTCCATACCCAAAGTATTTATACTCAAACGAAAATTCCATAGTTCTTCTTTTTTGTTATGAGATATTTTTAACCTTTGAAACGTTTTCCCTTCATCAAGAGAGTAAAATAATTTTTCGATGCCATTACCATCTTGACAAGTTCCTTCAAGAGTGAATTTACCCGAAACTAAAGCACCAACTTGAAAATTGGTAATATGGGTTGTAGGTTTTTTTCTATTTAACTTGAAAGATGCTTTATGGGGGATTCCCTTTACTCCATTTATATCAACTCCATAAGCAGTGATTGTGTGGATTCCTTCTGACATATCTTTTGTGTCAAGAAAATATGACCAAAAGTCTTTGCCACTAGCCATTTTTGTTTGTTCATCACTATCGATAAATACTTCTACATGATCTACTCCATCGTCATCTACACAAGTACCCACTATGTTTATATTGCCTGTGATGGTGGCACCATCTGTTGGATTGATAATTCTGGTTATTGGTAGGTCAGAAGCTGGATCTATGAATAAGTTGAAAGGAACACTAGTAGCCTCGTTTCCTGCGATATCTTCTGCAGTGATAAGAAGATTATATTTTCCTTTTTTCTTTTCTTTTATGTCTTTAATTTCTTTCCAAGCGTTTATTTCTTCTGGACTAAAAACTTCATTGTTTTTGTTTGCTTGATAGCTTGGTAATACGACAAAAATACTAATAAATAGAGTACAAAGAATTTTTTTCATTACAGACCTCTCAACAATTAATGAAATCAGGAAACAAATAAATCATTTTTAAGATACCAAATTTAACAAAGTAAAGATTATAACAAAATGAGAAATATCCCACTATAAGGAACGGCATTCTAGTCCCTATTTTTGAGTTTATGTGTAAGACAAGAGACTTTCTTACTCGGATATTTTTATGTTTGTATTTTTATTCAAAAATAA
>CAJPOH010000005.1 GCA_905372205.1 uncultured Treponema sp. | reverse complement strand
CTCGGGGCACTCCCCGAGCGACGTGAAGAGGTGGGGAGAGGTCTTAGGGGAGAGGAGGGAAAATCTGCTTCGAACAGTTGTCCCTCCTCTCCCCTAAAGGAACACTTACAACCTTGCAATTTATCGCAAGGTTAAACCCTGCCGTCCGCTAGGACAACCCCTTCCGACCATCAATTATAACTCATTCAGCGGGACATATCCACCTCGCCCGAAGGGAGCATCTCCCTACGCTCGAGTGGGACAGGCACACTCGCCCGAATCGAGACCCTCGATACGCCCGAATCGAGCCCCTTGATACGCCCGTATCAAGACCCTTAGATAGAGCGATCTAAGACCATTAGATAGAACGACTCGAGACCCTTAGATAAGGCGGCTCGAATATCTCGAGCAGTATTGCTCGAAGTCCTCGAGCAGGGAATGCAGTGTTCCTCGAGCGGGGAAAGGTGTTTGCAACCGTTTTCGCAAAAAGATAGTCTATTGGAGTATGGTTAGGAGGTTTTATATGGAGTTTCTAATAAGAACGATTAAAGACTTTGGAAAGGTTGTTTTCAGCATTTTATTCCTGCTTTCTTTTTATTCCTGCAAGAATTCAAATAGCCAGAGCGTTCCTGAGAAAGATGAAATTGTAATCACTGTCAAAAGCGACGGGAATATTAAGATACAAGAAGCCGATAGGTTTACTGCAAAAAAAGGGGATAAGTGGGAAAAATTAAGGTCATTGGCGGAAGCTAAGATTAAAGTCGACGACGGGTTTGAGATTAAAAGTTGGCATTTGGGTGATGTTGCGGGCTTGGCACTCAAAGGCTCTTATCAATTCAATAAGGACAGCACGGTGGTTGTTACTTCAAAAAGGAAAGCCCTCGTTACAGCTTCGTACAAGGTGGAACATTGGAAGCAAAATATAGAGAATGATGAGTACGAGAAAGAAGAGGATGAGGCTAAAACGGGCGAAGTGGGGAAAGACACGGAAGCTGCCTCAAAAACGTATGCAGGGTTTAAGGCTAAAGCGGTGAGTCAGGCAAAGGTGAAGGCTGATGGAAGCACAGTCGTCAGGATTGAGTATGATAGGAATATCACTTCGATTGTTCTTGATTTGGACGGCGGAGAGACGACTACGCAGCTTGAGGCAGGAGAGGGAAACCGAAAGTTACTGAAAGGCAAGTTTGGTGCAAAGCTCGAGATTGAAAATCCTACAAAGCAAGGCTCGTTGTTTGTTGGATGGAAGCCTGCTCTTCCTGAAAAGTTTTTGGCAGAGGATGACGGGGCTGTGTATAAGGCACAGTGGAGTGATTTTGTTTCTTTGAATGTTTTGGTTAGTGGTGATGAGCGGCTTGATATTGGGAAGGATGTAGTGCTTAGTGTCCAAGCCGGCGTCTCTAAAACTTGGGGGTCAATAAAAAGTCAAGTAGTTGCCAAAGTGCCGCTAAAAGCCGAATGGAGTAATGGGCAGTATGGAATATATGAATGGCGAGAGAATGATGAGAATGGCAAGTTAATAGATGACGAGACTCAAGTGGAAGACGGGATGAAGCTTTTTGCAATTAGTAATTTTATGCAGTTTAAGATGGAGGGAACAAAGCTTTTAGGGTATGAAGGTGATAGAAAGCATGATAACCGTCCAAAAGGAAAGATAATAATTCCTGCACAAACCACAGAGATTAGTAATGCTTATTATAGAGCTTTTGCTGAGTGTCATAGGATAACTAGTGTGGATTTTTCAAGATGTGTAAATCTTACAAAGATTGAACGTGATTGTTTTTATCACTGTATGCAATTAGAAAGTGTGAATTTCTCAGGCTGTGTCAATCTTGATTCAATTAGCGGATTTGTGGATTGCAACTCTTTAAGAAGTATAGATTTATCACCTTGCAAAAACCTCACAACAATTGCTGCAGGAGCTTTTGGTATTAACAAGTCTTTAAACCATATCAATTTGTCAGGTCTAACTAAGCTCACTACAATCGAAGAGTTTGCTTTTGCAGGTTCTGAAAGCTTAAAAACTATTGATTTATCCGATTTGGTTAATCTTGAAAGTATTGCAAAATTTGCATTTGTAAGTTGTTATAGTCTTGAAAGCATAGATTTGTCAAAATGCAATAAGCTCACTAAAATAGGAGAATTTGCTTTTGATGAAAATAGAAGCCGTTTGGGAGCTCAAAAGTTAATTGTTAAATTGCCTAAGTCTATAAAAACATTGGGAATATGTTGTTTTGGCTCTTATGATGGTAGCAATAGTGATAAAGATTTTAGATGTAAGCGAGTAATAGTTCCAAACGATGCTATAAAGCAAAAAGTAATTGCTACGGATTATCCCGAAAATAGAATTACTATCGAACCCTAGTAGTGAAGCTCCTCTATCAAAAAACATACTTTGACAATAAGTGAAGAAGTATTTGCAATTTGCAAATACTTCTTCATTGCGAAAAGCAGGCTATTCCGCCTTCACTTCAAAATGGCTAAAGGTCATTGTAAAAGAAGCTCTTCCTTGCGTTGCAGAACGCAAATCTGTTGAAAAACCAAACATCTTTTCCAAAGAAGCTTTAGCATGAATGAGCTGACTATTAGCTTTTTCTTCCATACTGATAATAAGCCCGCCACGTTGAGTTACACGGTTCATAGCGTCCCCTACAAAATCTTTTGGGCACACTATTTCTACATTCATATATGGTTCAAGCAATATGGGAGAAGCTTCCAGCAAAGCTTCTTGCATACACATAGCAACACAAGACTCAAATGCAAAGGTTGTAGAACTTTCTTCCTTATACACAGCACTAGTGAGAATAACTTCCACATCAACACAAGGGTAGCCCAACCTAATGCCACTAGAAAACGAAGATGTAACAGTGTTCTCGACCGCTGACAACACTTCTTCTGGCAAGCCACCACTCTTGAGTTGTCCTTGTGCATAGCCTTTAACTTCCGAAGAAAACCTATTTCCCTCACCTCTTTTTAGAGGAATAACTTTTAGTGTAAGTTCTGCTGTATTTTCTTTTCCTGAAATAACCTTAGCATATCTTTGAGTATGAGTTGCTTCTTTTTCTATCGACTCTCTATATGTAACCTGAGCTTTTCCAATCTTTGCTTTAATACCAAACTCTTCTAATAAACGTGAGGTAAGTACTTCTAAATGCAACTCACCCATACCAGAAATAATAAGTTGCCCAGTTTCTTCATTTTCTTTAGATTTAAATGTTGGATCTTCTTTAGATAAGATAAGCAAAGCTTCTTTTAATTTATCACGCTCAGAAAGACTTTCACTTTCCACAGCAACAGAAATGACAGGCTCAGGGAAATCCATATTTTCAAGTAAGAGATTTGAAGATTCTATAGAAAGAGTATCTCCCGTTTGCACTTCTTTAAGACCAATAAAAACTGCAATATCCCCTGCTTCTATGCTATCTATTTGGTCTGCTTTATTTGAGTGCATCCTTAAAATTCGGTTAACTCTCTCTTTTTTCTTTTTTGCAACGTTATAGACCATGCTTCCAGTTTTTATACTCCCAGAATACATTCTAACATAACACAAAAGTCCCTTTTCTCTATCATACTGAATCTTAAATGCCAAAGCTAAGGGAGAGCCATCTTTTTTACAAGGAACACTAACATCTTCCTTTTTCTTGATATTATAAGCTGTAATTTCTTGAGTTTCCAAAGGAGATGGTAGATACCAAGTGATAGCATCCAACAAAGGCTGAATACCAATATTTTTTCTTGCACTCCCACAAAGAAATGGAACAATTGAAAGACAGAGAATTCCTCTTTTTATCTCTTTTCTGATAAGCTCTTCACTCACTGTTTCTTCGTTTAATATCAACTCTGTAATTTCGTCAGAAAAAGAAGAAAGAGCATCTAACATTTTTTCGTGCCAAAGCTCCGCCTCTTCAAGTCGTTCCTCAGATATAGGTTTAAGAGTGAACTTCTCCCCTTGTGTACTCTCATCCCAATAGATCTCTTGCATCTTTATAAGATCAATCACGCCTCTAAACGTATCACTAGAGCCAATCGGAATTTGCAAAGGAACAGGAGTTACTCCAAACTTATGTCTCACATCTTCAAGAACATCAAAGAAAGATGCCCCTAGCCTATCCATCTTATTCACAAAACAAAGGCGTGGAACACGGTAACGATCTGCTTGATGCCAAACAGTTTCCGTTTGGGGCTGCACTCCACCAACAGCACAAAGAACAGCCACAGCTGAATCCAACACACGCAAAGAACGCTCAACTTCTGCTGTAAAATCAACATGCCCCGGAGTGTCAATTATATTGATTTGATGTTTATTCCAATATGTTGTAGTGGCGGCACTTTGAATTGTTATACCCCGTTCCTGCTCTTGAGTCATCCAATCCATAGTTGCTTGACCATCATCAATCTCGCCTATTTTGTGAATCTTCCCTGTATAAAACAAAATACGCTCAGTCGTCGTGGTCTTTCCCGCATCTATATGAGCCATTATCCCTATATTACGTACATCTTCCAACATATCAAATAAACCTAGAGAAAAAGTAATAATGAATAAAAAAAGGAAATTAGTTTTTTATGCCGTAACGCATCTTGAATTTTTCGATTCTACCAGCAGTATCAACTAGCTTTTGTTTACCAGTGAAGAAAGGATGGCACTGAGAGCAAATTTCAACCTTTATATCTTTAACAGTGGAACGTGTTTTAATAACATTTCCACAAGCACATGTAATAGTAGCATCTTCATATTTTGGATGAATATCTTTTTTCATAAATAACTCCTTAAAAGTGAGAATAGTATAGTATAACAAAACATTATGCAAGTCCAGTATTCATAGACTTCAAAAAAGCCTCATTGTTTTTTGTTTTAGTCATCTTATCAATTAAGAATTCAATTGTTTGAGTATCATCAAGCGGATTTATGAATTTCCTCAATATCCACATCAGATTCATTTCATTTTCAGTCAACAAGAGCTCTTCTTTTCGTGTACCAGATTTCTTTATATTTATAGCAGGGAAAAGGCGACGATCAGAAAGTTTCCTATCAAGATTAACTTCCATATTTCCAGTTCCCTTAAATTCTTCAAAGATAACCTCGTCCATTTTGCTACCAGTTTCCACCAAAGCAGTTGCAATGATAGTTAAGCTACCACCTTCTTCTATGTTTCTAGCAGCACCAAAAAATCTTTTAGGTTTATGCAAAGCATTGGAATCAACACCACCTGAAAGTACTTTTCCTGATGTTGGCATTGTCTGGTTATAAGCTCTAGCTAAACGTGTAATGGAATCCAACAAAATAACCACATCATACTTATGTTCCACAAGCCTCTTTGCTTTTTCCATAACCATCTCTGCCACTTGAATGTGTCTAGTAGCCTGCTCATCAAAAGTAGAAGAAATAACCTCAGCGTTTACACTTCGCTCCATGTCTGTAACTTCTTCAGGTCGCTCATCAATTAATAACACAATCAAATAAACTTCTGGATGGTTCGTAGTAATTGCATTTGCTATCTTTTGCAAGAATATTGTCTTTCCTGTTCTAGGAGGAGCTACTATCAAAGCTCTTTGCCCCTTACCAAGAGGAGAAAAAAGGTCTAAAATACGAGTTGAAATCTCTTCAGTTGTAGTTTCAAGGTGTAACTTGTTTCTAGGATATAATGGAGTTAAGTTATCAAATGGAATACGACGTTGAGACTTAACCACTTCATCAAAATTGACTGTTTCAATTCTTAAAAGTGCAAAATATCGCTCCCCTTCTTTTGGAAAACGCACCTGCCCTGCAACAGTATCCCCTGTTCTTAAATTAAACAATCTTATTTGGCTAGGAGAAACATAGATATCATCACTACTTGGCAAATAACTATTTTGAGGAGAACGCATAAACCCATACCCATCAGCTAATATTTCAAGTGCTCCAGAAGCTGTAATTATTCCACCTTTTAGTGTATGATTTTTTAGTATGCTATAAATGATTTCCTGTTTTTTCATTAAACCCATTTCGTCTTCTTGTATGCCATAACTCATAGCAAGAGAACGAAGATTATTCATCTTCATTTTAGTGAGATCATTTATAACTAGCTTTTCATCCTGTTTACTATTGTCTTGTATCTCTTCGTTATCTCTAGCAACCACAACTCTTCTTTCATGTGTAGCACCTCTTTTTACAACACGAGGCTCCTTCCCATCTACTGAAACAACACGCCTAGCTCTAGTAGGACGCACAACCACTTTTTTTTCATTCTCAGTTTCAGGAAAAAGAGTTGCTTCCTGATCACCATTCATGTCTACCACTTCATCCATTTCATTAAATTTTGACACATTATACTCCCAACTAAATTTTACATAGATTTTACATAAGACTTTGTTATTAAAAATAAACCAATAGGATACAAAACAAGCATTTAAAAAATTCGATTTATAAAACAATTTGACGCTTGACGATACAACTATTAGCTCATATTGTCAATAGCTAAATCTAAGATTCGTCCACTAACCTATTATGGTCAAGGGCGTTATGAAATATGCTTTTTTAGATGAAACATCTATATCTATCAGTACAGCAGAAAATATTGATCTACCAGCAGGAACTAAAGGGATTTTCTCACAAACTTGAGTCTTCATTCTTCTGATTGCAACAGAAGGTTCTCCTCCAATAACAGAATCAAAAGCTCCCACCATTCCGACATCTGTTATATAAGCCATTCTTTTTGGAAGGATTCTTGCATCAGAAGTTTGAATATGAGTATGTGTTCCACCCAAAAAAGCACACCTACCATCAAGATAAAATGCCAAAGCCTCTTTTTCTTCTGTTGCTTCAGCATGAAAATCCACAAGAACTATAGAAGGATCAAGCGAAGATAAAATCTCATCAGAACGGCGAAAAGGACAATCAAGACAATGCATCCCCTCTCGTCCTTGTAAGTTCAACACAGTATAATCAACACCATTTTTTGTTACAGTAACAAAACCACTTCCAACCACTCCATCAGGATAATTTGCAGGTCGTAGTATCCTATCCGATTCCCCAAAAACTTCTCTCACTTTTAGCTTTTCTAAAGTATGATTTCCACCAGTAATAACATCCACCCCAGAAGAAAACAAGAGTGACGCGTCATGCGGATTAAGACCAGAACCATTGTCAGCATTTTCAGCATTAACAACCACAAAATCTACATTGTTATCTTGAATAAGAGGAGGCAAAAATTCTAGCAAAACTGAAACACCAAAAGCACCACATACATCACCAACGAAACAAACACGACGCAACAAACTAGGCATAACAGTAAAGCCAAAGGGAGCAAGCCACTAAGCTTAAAACTCCCTACTTTTTAATAGACAAAATTACTTTGACAAAATAGTTGCGACTCTTTCTAACACACTCTTTCTGTCTAAAGGCTTAATTATATAATTCTTTGCACCCATAAGAATAGCTTTTTTCACTAACTCTTCTTTGCCAAGAGCGGTGATCATAACAACACGAGCATTCTTATCAAATTCCATAATCTGTTCCAAAGCTGTTATACCATCCATTTTTGGCATAGTTATATCCATAGTAACAAGATCAACATTTGGACACAACTCCTTATATTTTTGCACGCCTTCAAAACCATCACCTGCAACGCCAACAATCTCATAGCCTTCGCTACCAAGAATCTGACTAATCTGCTTAGTGACAAACACAGAATCATCAACTAACAAAACTTTATATGGAGTCCCATCTGCCTTAATACCTTGTGGAGCTCTCTCATTAATAGCCGGAAAATCTTGTTTAGATATCACAGGGTACCTCCTTACACTCTATCACGAATAGCAACGTTTATCTCAACTTTACCACAATCAGTCTCAATTGGAACGATAAGTGCTTCCATGTTCATATTAGATATTTCCATCTTCTCACCTGTAAACAATGCAGGAGGAGTCAAATCGAACCTAAAACCTAAATCATGCAAGCTTGTTACAGCACGTCCTGTAATTAAGTTTGCAAGTTCCGTAATTGTGGCTCTCGCCAACTCATCAAATTGTGGCAACTCTTCTGAGTTCATTGCAGAAGCAATTTTAAGAGCTGTAGGAAGCGTCATATCAAAAATAACACGCCCCTCAACATCTCCAGCTAAACCTACAATAGCTGCAACCCCCATCATTGGCATACAAGTCTCTTTTAAGTATAGGTTTCCTCTTTTTATCTCACCACCTAACACTTCTGTAAGAATGTCATATGCTGCCTGACTAAACGGATTGATATATTCTACACGCATACCATCTCCTTAACTTTATATTTATTCCTTCGAAAAAATGACAATATCACCTTGATGACGCAACCAACCTTCATGTTTAGGCATCGCCTCATTAGCCCCTAATATAATTACACCTGTATTTTTTAACTTTTCTTTAAACTCGGACAAAATAGAACTCTGATTTGGAAGAGTTAAAAAAGACAAAACATCTCTTGCGAGAATTATATCAACATCAGGAACACTATTCTGATGAACACAATCATGATACTCAAAAAGAATCATATCCTTTATTTCTTTATTAAAGGAATACGACCCATTTGTTCCCTTAACGAGATATTTGCCATAAACAGTATCCAATAATTCCTCAGGAACAGTCAACATTGGAGCCCCCGAAATAGCTAGAAGATCTGAATCATTAGCAAATATCTTAATACTCGCACGTGGGTATTTGGTTTTCAGTAAGACTGCAAAACTAAAAGTTTCATATCCTAAAGAACAACCAACATTCCATGCTGTAATAGTTTTTGAAGCATTATCAGGCAAGGTATTTAACACCTTATTAAAATAATCTTCTGACCAAATTTTCTTAGTCGATGGAGAAGTAAATGTAGAAAGAAATACTTCAGCATCCTTTTCACTTTGAATCTGCAACTCTGAAGGAGATCTTGAATTAGCCCACTCCACATAACGCTTCGAAATCCAATCTTCATTAACAGGGCTTGGGAAAAATTTACCATAAGCTGCCAATGTATCACTGACAAAACGAATGCCCAACACCTCATTACTATTTGTAGTCTGTGTCTTTTTTTCTTCCACCTTGGGTTGAAAGATTTCTTCAACAACAGGATCGTCAGTAGTAATTGCTGTGCGAGAGGCAAATATCTTATTCACATCAAGTAAGACATAAAGTCTCCCACCATTTTCAACCACACCATGTATGTATTTTATGTTGATATCCCCGAATATTGGATGAGGCGGTTGAATTGAACTGCTAGAAATACCTACAACCTTATCTATAGAATCCACCACCACACCAAAGGTCTGTTCTTCAACAGTGATAATAACCATACTTTCAATTTGGTCTTTCTTGCGTAACTTAACAGGAATGTTAAAAAAGATACGCAAATCAATTACTGGTATGATATCGCCTCTCAAATTATAAACTCCAAGAACAAAAGGCGAAGTATTAGGAACATAAGTAAAATTACCAGCTTTTGCAATTTCCTTAACCTGCATAATATTTATCGCATAATCTTTATTAGCCAAGGAAAAAGTTACCATCTTAAAATCTATGATAGAAAGCTTATCATTAAGTTCTTCAACTTCATTCCCATTAAGAGTTTGTTCCACCACATTCATATTTTCCATATAATCCTCACACTTTTAGCCATTTCTACCACACAGAAGCCTCACGTCTTTCACGTGCTTGCATCTCTTGTTTTAAACCTAACTCAAGAAGTTGACCTACATCAATAATCAAAGAAACAGAACCATCGCCTAGTATAGAAGCTCCAGCAATTCCTGGAGAAGATGTAAATTGATCTTTGAGTGGCTTAATAACAACATCTTCCTCACCAATTAAGCTATCAACCATAAGACCTACTTTCTTATCTTCAGTACCTACAATAACGATGTAATTATAACCGTCTTCATCAGTGTCGTTAGAAGCAATACCAAAAAGCCTATTAAGACGCAACAAACTATTCACTTCCTCACGAACATTAAATACTTCATAATTATCAATACACCTAATTTCTTCTCCCTTAACTCTATGACTCTCAATAACAGAAGTAATCGGAATAGAATAAATTTGTTCCCCAACACGTACAAGAAGACCTTGTATAATTGCCAAGGTAAGTGGCAATTTAATGATAAAACGTGTGCCAACATTCATTTCAGACTCAACAGTAACCGTTCCGTTAAGTTTTTCTATATGAGTTTTTACAACATCAAGACCTACACCACGACCTGAAACATTCGATATCTTTTCACTAGTTGAAAAGCCCGGCGCAAACACCAATTGAAAAGCTTCAATATCTGTTAATTTCTTACCAGGATGTAAAATACCCTTTTCAACAGCCTTAGCCTTAACCCTTTCAACATCAATACCATGACCGTCATCAGAAACCTCAATAACAATCATGTTACCCTCATTACTTGCTTTTAAGAGCATAATACCCTGCTCAGGTTTTCCTGCTGCCTTTCTTACCTCTGGCGTTTCAATTCCATGATCAAGAGCATTTCTCACACAGTGCATAATAGGATCAAGCAAATCTTCAACCACAGACTTATCCAACTCAGTGTCTTCACCTTCAATAACCAGTTGAATGTTTTTATGTAAATCTTTTGATAAATCTCTAACAACACGAGGAAATCTGCTAAATATTTGACTAATAGGCACCATACGAATCTTCATAACGCCTTCTTGCAATTCCCCAGCTATACGACCCAAATTTTGTGCCGATGACTTAAACTTTGTAACAGAATGCTTCATCTTAGAATCAAAATCTGAGAAAATCTCAAAAAGTGAAGCATATTCCTGACCTATCTCTTGTTTAATTTCGTTAATATTATGCCCATTTTTAATTTTTTCTAAATATGACGGTAACTTATCTAAAAGTTTTCTAATCTTGTCTTTATAATCCGAACTTGCTCCTTGAAAAGTATTGTATAAGTCACTAAACTCTATTGCACTTTGATTCAATGAAGCCTTTGTAATTACAGTCTCGCTAACCAAATTCAACAAGTAATCTATTCGCTTAGCATCCACACGCAAAACAGCACTAGGTGCATGAGTACCAGAAGACGCACCAGTTGCAGGTGCTTTTGGAGAAACTTTTGCTGGAGCTGCAGTAGCAACTTGAGAACTCTCTTCCTTCTTAGCTACACCCACACTCTCTTCTTTCTTTGGTTCGGTTACTTCTTTTTTAGGTTCTTCGTAAGCACTAGCTTTTTCTGCTTTTTCTGCCATATCTGCAAGATCAGGCTCTGCAACTTCAACATTCAATGTAACTTCATTGATTGTGGCTAGATCTTTCACTTCGTCTAAAGATTTAGAACTTCCAACAAAATACAACACCTTCTCATGAAAAACATCCTCGTAAAGAGAATCGAAATCCGGCACTGTCTTTAAGACATTACCACATTGCTTCAAGCTTGCGAAAACTTGGATGCCACCAACAGTATTCATAGGGTAATTTTCATCAAAAGTAACTAAAACGGTATATAATTTACTTCCTTTGACAGTTTCTTTAAGCTCTAAAAATTCATACTCAGAGAAGTATTTTCCAACATCTTTAGCATCAACACTCGCTACCGCTACTTCTTCTTGAGGTTCTTCTTTTGGAGGAGGTGGAGCTTGCACCTTAGGAGCAGAAGACTTCTTTGCTCCCCCCTTCTTATCAGGCACGTAGGAACGCAACTTCGCCACCATATCAGAGACATCTTCTCCATATGGCACGCCATTGGTACGAGACTCAAGCATAGCCTTGATAATGTCTATAGCCTTTAGGAGAAGATCCACAACGTCTTCTGTTATGGGAACAACTTTACTCCTAACCTGATCGAGCAAATCTTCCATAGCGTGAGTAAATGAAGAAAGCTCCATCATCTCAACAGTTGCAGACCCACCTTTAAGCGTATGTGCTGCTCTAAAAATTTCATCAACAGCACCATAATCTTGTGGATTTTGCTCAATAACTAAAATGTTACTCTCAAGCACTTCAACTTGTTGAGTAGCCTCACTGAAGAAATCTTTTAAGAGTTCTTCATTGTTTATGTCAAAGTAGTCACTCATACCTTATATATTAAACTATTTTGGATAATAGTCAAGTCTCTTTTGTCTATTTTGTAACAAATTCTACTAATTTATTATACTAGACTTCTTCTATAATCTCGATAATTTTTTTCTATATAAATAACCACCTCAATAGCATTTTTATGGATTAATCAATTTATACTAGATTAGCTTTAATCAAACAATGATGTTTAATTTGTTCTCTTCAATGCTTTTTTTGTTTTGATCAAGGTAAATAGAACGACAGAGATAGTGTATAATAAAGTTCGCAATTTGGGAGATAAAAAAAGTCATTGAAAAC
>CAJPOH010000004.1 GCA_905372205.1 uncultured Treponema sp. | reverse complement strand
ACAGTTGTGTCTTTCCCTCCCCACATAAACACTAGAATAGGCAATTTATTGCAAATAAAAATAGTGTGTGCGATCCGCTCGGATCGGACATGCCCACCCGAGCGAGACGCGACCCTTGTCCCGAGCGAGAGGGACACCTTATTCCGAGCGGGACGCGATCCTTATTCCGAGCGAGTGGGACAGTCTCACTCAAAAAAAGATTGTTGACAAGACGATTAAAATTACAATATCATCTTCATCCTTATGATTACAATCAATAATTTGAGTTTAAAGTTTAGAGAAAAGCCTTTATTCAAAGATGTTTCTCTAAAATTTGTTGAAGGAAATTGCTATGGCATTATAGGGGCAAATGGTGCTGGAAAATCTACTTTTCTAAAAGTGCTTTCAGGCGAGTTGCAGGCAGACACTGGAGAGATTAGTATAACTACAGGAAAGCGTATGGCAATCTTGAGGCAAGACCATTTTGCTTTTGATGAATTTAGTGTGAAAGAGACTGTTTATAAAGGTTTCCCTAGATTAGCTAGCGTGATGAAAGAGCGTGAGGCTATTTATGCGAAAGAAGATTTTTCTGAAAGTGATGGAATTAAGGCTGCAGAGCTTGAAGAAGAGTTTGGAGAGCTGGGTGGCTGGGAAAGTGAAAACCAAATAGAGAAGCTTCTTTCAGGCTTAGGGCTTGAAGAACAATACCATAACAGCATGATGGTTTCTTTAAGTGAAAATCAAAAGGTTCGTGTTTTGCTTGCACAAGCAATTTTTGGAACTCCTGATATTTTATTGTTGGACGAGCCTACTAACGGTCTTGACCTTGAATCTATTCACTTTTTAGAAGACTTTTTAATTGATTTTCCAAATATTGTCATTGTAGTCTCTCATGATAGACATTTTCTCAACTCTGTTTGCACTCACATTTGCGATATTGATTACACAAAGATACGTCTTTATTCAGGAAACTATGATTTCTGGTATCAGATGAGCCAAATTATGCAACGTCAGGCAAAAGATATGCAAAAGCGTCGTGAAGATAAGATGAAAGATTTGAGAGAGTTCATTTTGCGTTTTGCTTCGAATGCTTCTAAAAGTAGGCAGGCAACCAGTCGTAAAAAGATATATGATAAACTGGCTCTTGAAGAAATTGAAGTTACCACAAGAAAGTTTCCATATATCAATTTTAAGGCAGAGCGTGAAATAGGAAACAATGTGTTATCAATAGAAAATCTTAGCTACACCTTTTCTGATGAAAAAGAAACAAGACAATTGTTGAATAATTTTTCTCTCACCATTAATAGAACTGATAAAATTGCTTTTGTGGGGCAAGAACACCTTGCAAAAACCTATCTTTTTGACATCATCACTAACACAATCAAAGGTTATGAAGATAATCTTAAATGGGGGCAAACAACATCTTTTGCCTATCTGCCAAAAGATAATGCACATTTCTTTGAAACAGATTTAAACCTGGTTAATTGGTTGCGTCAATTTTCTAAAGAGCAAGATGAAGCTTATATTAGAGGCTTTCTTGGAAGAATGCTTTTTTCAGGTGATGAAGCTTTGAAGTCTGTTAAAGTACTTTCGGGAGGAGAGAAGGTGCGATGTATGCTTTCTCGTTTAATGCTTTCTGGAGCTAATGTTCTTATTTTAGATGAACCTACAAACCATCTCGACTTGGAAGCAATTACGAGTTTAAACAATGCTTTGCTTGATTTTAATGGCGTGCTTCTTTTTAATTCACACGATCATGAGTTCATTTCTTCCATTGCTAATAGAATTGTTGAAATTACTCCTAATGGTATAATCGATAAGATGATGACTTTTGACGAATACATCGAAAGTGAAGAAGTGAAAAAAACTCGTGCAAATCTTTATGGAGATGCCTTAAAAAAGATACAAATATAATGATTTTTTCCTCGAGACTTTAAGGACACAAGAATGGCATCTAAACTAGATGTTTCTGATTTGAAGCTAAATCAATTTGCTGAAGCTGAAATATTGTGCCATTCCAAAAATAGAAAATATTGACAAGTTTTAATACGTGTCCTACAATCACAATGTAATTACTTACTTGAGGAGGTGTGTTTATGCTATTATCAGTCGTTCCGAAGGGTATAAGACTATCCATAAAAGATAAAGTTGAGATGGAAGTAATTGAAGATTCTGTTGTGGTAAAACCTGTGAAAGTATTGCCAAGAGAAGGATGGAAAGAAGCTTTTTGCAAAATGCACGAACGGGCTGAAGATGTGTTGCATGAAGTGCCTGCTTCAGAAAATTTTGATTGGGAATGGTAGTATTTCAATATAATATCTATTTGGTAAATCTAGATCCAACTGTAGGGCATAAGATTAACAAAGTGCGTCCTTGTTTGGTTATCTCTCCCAATGAAAGGAAGCACTGATTAATTGTGAGAAACGCTGATTAAATGCTAGCTTCGAAGCTACGCTAGCAGTACGCCTAGTAGCTATCGCTGACGGGGTAGCCTAGCTTTAATCAGCGTTTCCCTAGCACTCCTTTATAGCAGAAATCCACTTTTGAGCCCAATTAAATTCAAACTTTTTTCTCTGTGCATGGCATAAGTTTTTAATTTCAAGGTAATAATCATCATTTGAGGCACAATCTATGAGTTTTTTTGCAATATCATCAGGATTTGCTACTTCAAAAAGCAACTTTTCATTTTGCAACATATAAGGCATTCCTGAAGTGTTACTCGCAAAAATAGGTAAGCCCACATGCAATGCTTCCATAATAACATTTGGAAAACTATCAAATAATGATGGAACAATAAGAATATCATGGTCTATCATAAACGGAAAAACTTCTTTTGCATTTGTTATAAACTTTATTAAACTTCCTAAATTATGTTCTCTTACAAAATTTGAAATTAAGGGAAGTTCTTTTCCCGCAACCACAACAGTAGCATTAAACGGAATACCAGCTTCTTTCACTATAAGCAAAGCCTTTAAGAAAAATATGAGTCCTTTTCGTATATCGTAACTACCCACAAAAAGAAAATGCTCACACGATGTTGATTTATTCTTGTCTTTGTATTCTTCTTTAAATCTTGGTTGCAAAACATCATTAGGAATAATAGTTGTTTTAGCTTTAATATCTTTGTTTCTTTCAAAAAAATGTTTTCTATCATTCTCACTTTGAAAAACTATTAAACTTGCTTTTTTTGCAATCAACTTTTCTCTATAACGTGTAATTAAATATTGAAGTATAAAGAATATCCTATCTTTGACATTAATCTTTTCATACTTAAAAAATGCCTTAATCGCTTCTACTGTGTCGCTACGGTATGCAAATATAATTTTAGCACCACAAAAACTCTTTAATACATTGCTACTAGCCCAACTAGTTTCATTGAAAACTATAATATAACTATCACCTGAATTTAATGTGCTTTTAAGAAATAAGCGATCTTTATTTTGTGTTAAGAATTTTTTTAATTGCTTTGCAATTTGAACGCTCACACGTTTGCCTTTTTTTAGTTTTATTGGAATAGGCTCTACATTGCAACCAACAAATTCATCCTTAAACATTTCATTTACAAAAACACTAACATGCACTCCTATTTTTGCAATTGAATTAAAGATATCTATATTGCGTCTATTGCCTCCACTTGCTATCTTATCTATTAAATACATTCCATATATTTGCATTTGAGATACCACTTTATTTTTATATTAAAACTTCATTAAACCATACATCATCAATCTTCTCGGGCAAATAGTCTTGCACTTTAGCCTTTGCATTGTTGATAATTGCATCATGTAATTGCCGTTTTGTTAAAAGTTTGTATAAACAACTTACATAGCTCTCTATGTTTTCATCTTCCACTAATATGCCTGTTTCTTCATTTGTAATTAATTCATTAACACCTGCAACATCAAAAGCAATAATAGGAACTCTTGCATAAAATGCTTCTAACATAGACATACTAAGACCTTCATATTTTGAGGTGCAAGCTAGAATATCTGCTTGGGCTAAAATTGGAAATACATTAGAGACTCTTTCATGTATAAATATCTTTTCTTGCATATTTAAGTTTGCAATGAGATCAATATAAGATTGCCTTTCATCTCCACTTCCAAAAATAATAAGCCTTGCATCAAAATCATCTTTACCACAGAAATCTCTATAAAATTGAGAGAAAATATTGATTAAAAGATCAAACCTCTTCACTTCATCAAAACGCCCAAGAGCTATGATAATCTTTGTGTTTTCATTTTTTGCATTACAGACATCTTTTAAGTTTAGCTTAAAATCTTTCAAAGAGTGAGGAACATTTATGGAATTAGGAGTGACAATAACATTTTCTTCTTTGCATTTTGTATATTTAAGCAAAAAATCTTTTTTAATTCCCTTTGATAAGACAGTTGCCTTATATGCTTTTTGATATAGACGAAACCTGAAAAAATCAACAAATTTATCCACATCATCTTGAGTAATGATAGAATGCTCACATACTATTATTTTATATTTTTTTGCATTCAAAGCCAAAAGCACAAAAACATTTGTCTTGCCTACAAAACTAATCACATAATCAGGGATCACTTTTCTTGCAACACGTTTTATTCCAAATAACATTCTAATGTGTGGAATTGGGTTTTTACGGCTCTTTCGTGTTATGTCCAATCTAAAACGCTTTATTCTTTCATCTAGTTTAAAAAAATCAGTGCCTGCATCAAGAGTTAACACAGAAACAGAATGCCCCATACATATCCATCTATTTGCAAGTTCTACTAAAACTTTCTCAGCTCCACCCATTTGCAATGTGGAAACAACGAATAATATCTTCATTTTTTAAGTCTTATTTTTAACTATTTGCCAGCGTAATTGTCGTAGCATCCACAAGTTCCGGTATTCCAAAATATTGAATGGCACCAGGATAGCGGTAAGAAGTGTTTACTTTGCATTGTTTTTGCATTTCTTGCCACATCATAAAAGGCTTTCCCGAAAGATCAACTAAGGCTTTCTTGATAACTAAGTTGTTTTTTGTATTTCTTCGCTCCACATTGAGCATAGAAACTAAAGGTACTGCTCCAACACTCCATTCAGACGCTGGTTTTATTAAATCTTTAACAGAAACGATGTAACCTGTGTATTTTTCTTCCATTAATATAAACGCTGTGTAGCCTAATGCATAACAATAATTGCAATCAAAATTGCTAGGAAAAGCACTTCTCCCTTCGTATCCAAAAAAGTGAGAGTAGGACGAAAATTTACCGTTGTACTTGCCACTTTTTCTCAACATTTCTAGCTCCTTTTCCACAAAATATATCAATAGTTTTTCTGTTTCTATACGAGAAACTTGAACATTACCATGTGGATCCCTATCTAGCAAAAGCTGCTGGGCTACATCTTTTGGTAAACTTTTGAAAAGTGCAAAAGAAACTTTACTTAAATCTTTTGAAAGAGCTTTTTCTTTTTCTTCTTCACTATCATCATAACTAAAAGAATGTTTTCCTAAAAGTTCATTGAGTTCTGAAATAAGAGCTTGCATTTCAGGAATAAATTCAATTAAACCTTCTGGCACCAAAATAAGACCAAAATTTTCTCCATTTTGTGAACGCTTTAGAATAACTTCTGAAATTTCTTTTGCTATCATCTGCAGTGTCATTTTTTTTTCAGCTACTTCTTCAGATATTAAGCAAATATTGGGTGCTGTTTGTAATGCACATTCCAACGCAATATGGCTTGCAGAACGCCCCATAAGTTTTATGAAATGCCAATACTTTTTTGCAGATGAAGCATCTCGAGCAATGTTTCCAATCAATTCTGAATAGGTTTTTGTTGCAGTGTCAAAACCAAAAGATGTTTCGATGTAGTCATTTTTTAAGTCTCCATCTATTGTCTTTGGCACACCTACAACCGATGTTTTTAATCCATGAGTTAAAAAGCTCTCTGCAAGAAATGCAGCGTTTGTGTTTGAATCATCACCTCCAACAATTAATAAACCATCTAAGTCTAGTTTTTTTGCTGTTTCTATGCTAGAAACTATCTGTTCTTGAGTTTGTATTTTAGTGCGTCCAGAACCTATTATGTCAAAGCCACCTGTATTCCTATATTGTTCCAAAAGTTGTGCAGTTATTTCGATATATTTATTTTCAATTAGACCTGAAGGTCCTCCCTTAAAACCATAAAGAATTGAGGCAGGATTAGCCTTTTTCATTGCATCAAACAATCCCGAAATAACGTTATGCCCACCTGCCGCTTGCCCACCAGACAAGATCACCCCTATCTTTTTAGCTTTATATTCCTTCTTTACTGTCTCTTTTGATTTTTCCAATCTGATAAAAGGTTGCTCAGCTGTTTTTGGAAAAGAGTTTTTAATTACCATTTCTACTTCTTTTAAAGATGTTTTTTTAATTGATATGTGATTAAAATCTTCCATTAATATGCTTGGTAATTTAGGTTTATATTCACGTCTTAAAGTTTGTAAAAGAGATTCTTTCATAGTTAGTTTAGCCCCCATAACGTGCTTTCCATTCTAACATTATAACAATGTTTTTTTCAATTAGAGATATGAATGCCTTTTGATTAATTAGCGTCATTTCTTCAAGCTTTGCAAGTCACAATTAATCAATGCATCCATATAAAAACACACTTATAATTCTCTACCTTGAAAAAAAGACAAGAAAATGATAACGTAACTCATCTTTTGAGAGGTGATGAAATGATTCGTGGTGGTGATATTGCTAAGGGGACAGTTTTAATTAACAAAGGATCCCCATATTTAGTGGTCGAGCGTGAGTTTGTTAATCCGGGAAAAGGAGCTGCTTTTGCACGTGTTAAAATGAAGAACTTAAAAGATGGTTCTGTTTTAACGCAGACAATAAAAACAGCTGACAATGTTGAAGATGCCGTTGTAAGCACGCATAAGGGGCAATATCAATATCAAGATGGAGATGCTTTTGTATTTATGGATACAGAAAGCTTTGAACAGATTGAAGTACCTAATGATATCCTAAAGGAAAAAGTACATTACCTTAGGGAAGGTGATGAATACGAAATTGTAATTTGGGAAGAAAAGCCCATTGATGTAAAAATACCTACAAAGATGATTTTTGTAGTTGAACAGAGTGAAAACTATATAAAAGGAGACACTGTTTCAGGGGCAACAAAACCTATTGTAACAGAAACTGGTCTTACAGTCCGTGTACCATTGTTTATAAAACAAGGTGAGAAAATCTTAGTAAATACAGAGACAAACGAATATCAAGAAAGAGTAAATTCATAATAATCTTGAACGTTTTCTTTTAAGGAGGCACTGCTTAATTCGAAAGCGAATTAAGCAGTGGCATCCTTTAAATCCTTAACCCTTTGATAAACTGCCATTCTAGCGTAACTTATGGCAACTTGAGAAAGTGATAAGGAACCGCTGTTAAATGCTCCGCTTAGAAGCTACGCTAGCAGTGACCTAGCTTTAATCAGCGGTTCCTTAAAAGCACATAAAAATACTGCATTGAACTCCGCATGTGCCATACAATGCGGAGTATGCGTTGCTTTCCTTATGGTCATTCGCTACCGAGTGTTATAATCTTAACAAAATCAAATATCATACATTAGAGAATGTGAAAACAGTACATTAGCTAATGTAGTGAGTCCATTCTGTACAGCATTGGGTGTGCAAACCCCGCTATATTGAGGTCGCGTGCTGTACAGCAACGAGGGTGCATTCTGTACAGCAACGCATAGCGATACATGCGTGTTTTGCATGGATGGTCAAAAACTTCTTTTACTTCAATATCTTATTACCTTTTAAGTAGTCATCCTTTTGACAATATTTATAATGCGGAATCCCTGACTTTTCCCACTAGTCCACTTGCCTTATCACATACTTTTTAGTATTTTATAGCTTTATTTCTAATAAAATTAGGAGAGTGTTTGAGATGGCTCAATACCAATTTGAAACAGAAGTGAACCAATTGCTTTCACTTATTATCCATTCTTTGTATTCAAACAAAGAGATTTTTTTGCGCGAACTTATTTCCAATGCCTCAGATGCGTTGGATAAGCTAAAGTATTTGAATGTATCAAGCGAAGAATACAAAAAAATTGCTTTTAATCCACGTATCGACCTAGTGTTTGATGAAAAAGCTAACACGCTAACAATTCGAGACACAGGAATTGGAATGAACGAAGAAGACCTAAAAAACAATTTGGGTATGATTGCAAAAAGTGGAACTAAGTTATTTTTAGAAAGTCTTTCAGAAAAAGATAAAAAGGATTCGGGACTCATCGGTCAATTTGGAGTTGGCTTTTATTCTGCTTTTATGGTTGCAACAAAAATAGACGTAATCACAAAAAAAGCAACAGAAGATAAGGTGTATAAATGGACATCAGATGGGAAAGGTTCTTACCAAATTGAAGAAGCTGACGATGCTTCTTTCCCAATAATTGAAGGTGTTCCTGAAGCAACTTGTGGAACAGCAATCATTCTTCATTTAAACAATGAAGATTCAGAATATGCAACCAGATGGAGATTAGAATCAATTGTCAAAAAATA
Organism: uncultured Treponema sp.; assembly: GCA_905372205.1. Taxonomy (GTDB): domain Bacteria; phylum Spirochaetota; class Spirochaetia; order Treponematales; family Treponemataceae; genus Treponema_B. Next base: position 5,866 of record CAJPOH010000004.1, on the reverse strand, counting down.
TTCAAATCATGTTGCTTTTCCTATATATCTTCATTACACAGATAAAGAATATGGAGAAAAAGGAGAGGTTAAGTCTGAAACAAATAAGGTAGATCAAATAAACGATACAGGGGCTATTTGGCAAAAGTCAAAATCAGAATTGAAAGAGGAAGATTACAACAGCTTTTATAAGTCTCTTTCCTCAGATTATGAAGATCCTCTATTTTATCTACACACAAAAGCAGAAGGAACTCAAGAATACACAACGCTTTTCTATATTCCAAAAAAAGCCCCTTTTGATATGTATCATGCAGATTATAAGCCGGGTGTAAAACTTTTTGTTAAAAGAGTTTTTATCACTGATGATGACAAAGAGCTTCTTCCAACATATTTAAGGTTTGTTAGAGGTGTTATCGACTCTGAAGATTTACCATTAAATGTTAGCCGTGAAATCTTGCAACAAAACAAAATCTTAAACAATATAAGAAACGCTTCTGTTAATAAGCTTCTTTCAGAGTTTAAGAAGCTTGCAGAGAACGACAAAGAAAAATATTCTTCCTTTATAAAAGAATTTAATAGACCACTCAAAGAAGGGCTTTATAGTGATTTTGAGCATAAAGATGAAATTGCAGAACTTGTTCGCTTTAAGACAACTTTTGAAGGAGCAAAAGAAGACGAATGGGTAAGCTTTGATGATTATGTTTCAAGAATGAAACCTGACCAAAAAGCAATATACTACATTACAGGTGAGGATGAAAAAACATGTCGTAACTCTCCGCACTTAGAAAGCTATAAGGCAAAAGGAATTGAAGTGCTTATCATGGCAGAAGACATTGATGACATTGTTATTCCTATGCTTGGTAAGTATAAAGATTTTGAGCTTAAAGCAGCAAATAGAATTGGTTCTGATGAAGAACTTAGCACAGAAGAAGAAAAGGCAAAGGCAAAAGAGAAAGAAGAAGGCTTAAAACCATTGCTTGAAAAAGTTCAAGAAGCATTAAAAGATGAAGTGAAAGAAGTACGTCTTTCAAAAAGGCTTTCAGATTCTCCTTCTTGCATTGTTATTGATGATAAAGACCCTAGCTTGCAGATGGAGCGAATGATGAAAGCTATGGGACGAAATGACTATGAAAAAGCAAAGCCAATTTTAGAAATCAACGGAGAACATGCTATCCTTTCTTCTATCAAAGGAAGCGAAGATAAGGAATTCATTAGTGATATCTCTCATGTATTGCTAGATCAAGCTCTTTTAGCAGAAAAAAGAGAATTGAAAGATGTAACAGACTTTATTAAGAGGCTTAATCGAATCTTGGTGCGTGGAGTGAAGATTTAAGGCTAACTTTTTGTTTTGAAGGCGGCTCTCTGCGGAGATTATTCTAAAGCAGAGAGCTATTTTTTAAACTTAAACTAACTTGATTGTCGAAAACAGGCTTTAAAATAGGAGAAGGACAGCTTTTTTTCTTCTCGCAGTAAACTCTTAAAAATAAGTAAACCATATAGTAAATAAAAAATCCCAGTAAAAGAAATCTACTATGAAAAAATACAATAGGACATAACTGAATTTTAATTTATTTACTAGTCATTAAAGATGAGCCTATATTCCATGCTTTTCCTATTTTTTCGCCAATTTTATAATAGCCATGTTGAAACTGGTCAAACACAAAAGCGTTTAACTTTTCAGGGTTAACTTTTCCATTAGTGTCAAGTATTTTCTCGTCCGCCAAAACTCCAACAATTTCACCAACTACATGAAAACCAAATACCTCATTTTGAGCTTTAATTACCTTACATTCAAGAGTAAGCGGAAACTCATCTATAATTGGGGCATGTATTTTCTTACTTCTTATGGCAGTCATACCTGTTCTTTCAAATTTATCCAACATTTTATTAGCAGTTGCAATTCCAAAAAAATCTGCTTCTTTTATGTGGTCTATGTCTGCAATGCTTAGGGAAAAAGCCATGTTCTTCTTAATATTTTTAGCTGTCATATGTTCCTCGTCTATATTTAAGCTAACCATATTCTCAGCACATATATTTCCCCAAGCAGCATTCATAACATCAATTTTATCATTTTCTCCGTATGTTACCACCATGAGTACAGGCATAGGAAAAATATAAGGTTTAATTCCCAAATCTACTTTCATTATAGTACTCCTTAGAGACTAATTATAACGTTTACAAAAGTAACATGTTATTAGTATAAAAAAGTGAGAAAACAAAAGATACAAAATATTGTTTTTGAAAAAAGCCTTAACTATCTAAAAATTTTTGAGAGCCTCAATAAAGGCAAAAACTCCTCCCCCTCTATTGTAATTATCACATTTATTGTGTATCTTTACTTCCGATGTCAAAATTATTGACAAAAAAGGAGAACGTTATGAATAAGCCACCAGTAGCAGAACGTATTGAAAAAGACTTAAGTAAGTTTGGAAAAAAGAGAATTGACCCATACTATTGGTTAAAAGATAAAACTAATAGCAAAGTTATTGATTATCTAAAAGCAGAAAATGCCTATAAAGATTCTGTTATGGCAAGCACCAAAGATTTACAAAAAACTCTTTACGATGAAATAGTTGCTCGAATAAAGGAAGATGATGAGTCATACCCAACTTTCAAGAACGGCTACTACTATTACAATCGAACAGAAAAGGGCAAACAATATCGCACTTATTGCAGAAAAAAGAGCTTTGATGGAAAAGAAGAAATTATCCTTGATGCAAACAAAATGGCAGAAGGTAAACCCGCTTTTATTTTCTGGGGATATTTTGTAAGTCCTGATAATAAAAAATTAGCATATCTTTATAACGAAACAGGTTCTTATGCGGAGTTCACATTGAAGTTTTTGTCATTAGAAACAGGCGAAGAAATTGGTTTTGCACATGAAGGTGTAGATTCTTTTGCTTGGAGTAATGATAGTGAGCATGTTTTTTATACAGAGATTGATGAGACTTTGCGTTCTTCTAAGTTCTTTAAAAGGGCATTAGATGGAAGTGGAACAGAGCTTTTATATGAAGAAAAAGACGGTAAGTTTAGGATTGGTTGCTACACAGACACTGCAAGAAAATATGTAATCTTACAAAGCAATAGTTCCACAACAAGCGAAGTATATTATATCAAAGACTGTGATTACAATGGAAAACTTGAGCTTTTTCGTAAAAGAGAACATCATTTTGACTATGATATTCTTCCATATCACGATTATTTTTATGTACGTTGCAAAGATGATAATAATCTAAATGGATATGTTTGCAAAGTTAAGGCAAGTAACATAAATGATAAGTCAAAATGGGAAATCATCATTCCAACCAATAAAGAAGAGCTAATTGAAGCTCTCTATATGATTGAAGGCTATTTAATGGTAGAAAAAAGACGCAATGGGCTCATAAACATCTTTATTTTTTCTACAGATTCAGATGAAACGCAACAAATAACTTTCCCTGAGCCAGTTTACAATGTTTCATTTTTAGGGAATCCTGAATTTAATAGCACAACTGTTAGATATAATTATAGCTCGCTAAATCGTCCTACAACTCTTTATGAATATGATGTTAAAACCAAAGAAACAACAAAATTAAAAGAACAAGAAATTCCTTCTGGTTTTAATCCTGATGACTATGTTGTTGAGCGTGTTTGGGCAGATGCGGAAGATGGAGTAAAAGTGCCTATGGCATTGGTCTATAAAAAAGGCTTAAAGAAAGATGGTTCTGCTCCATGTTTCCTATATTCCTATGGTAGCTATGGGCATAGTAGCGATGTGCATTTCTCCATAACTAGCTATAGTCTGATCAATAGAGGTTTCATCTATGCAATTGCTCAGATACGCGGTGGTTCAGACTTAGGAGAGCAATGGTATGAGGATGGAAAATTACTCAAAAAGAAGAATACTTTTACAGATTTTATTGCCTGTGCAAAAAAACTAGTTAACGATAAATATACTTCTAGCGAAAAGCTTTGCATAGAAGGCGGTAGTGCAGGAGGTCTTCTTATGGGAGCTGTTACCAACATGGCTCCAAATTTATTCAAGGCAGTGGTTGCAGCTGTTCCTTTTGTTGATGTCGTTACAACAATGCTAGATGACTCATTACCTCTCACAACAGGCGAATATGAAGAATGGGGAAATCCAAACGAAGAAGAGTATTTTAACTATATGCTTTCTTATTCTCCTTATGATAATATTGAGGCTAAAGAATATCCAAACATGCTGGTAACAGGTGGAATTAATGACTCGCAAGTGTTGTTTCACGAGCCTACCAAATATGTTGCAAAATTGCGTTCTATGAAAACTGACAATAACATTTTGATTTTGCACATGGATATGGATTCAGGGCATGGAGGAGCTACAGGTAGGTATGAATACTTAAAAGATGAAGCATTCCGCCAAGCCTTCTTCCTTTTATGTTTGGGAATGACTAAGTAAAAATAGATTAAGGAAAAATTAAAACAAAAAGCCGATGTGTCCTTAAAGGAAGCACCGGCTTTTTGTTTGATGAGAACAATGTTAGATAGTCTGGAAAAGACTTAACAATTATCTAAACCTTATATTTGCCCATTGAATAAATTCACTTAAAGAAAATATGTGTATTTCTTTATCATTATTATATTCTGATGTATATTTTTGTTCTATTTACTTCCTTAAGCCATGAAACTGCCCCCTCTTTCGCTCCACCACCATCAATGATAATTACAATTTCTTTTTCTTTCATTGTCTCTATACAATTCAGGTATAAGTATGGAAATTTTTCGTCAACACTACCATTTACTTGTTGCCACTTACATTCAATTCTTATTTCACAATTAAATTTTTTTGAACTTAATAAAAATTCTGTATTGCCATGGTGTTTATAAATTGTTGTGAATGGACAATTCTTCAATAATAGCTCATCAGTATATTTTTGGGGATTCTTATGCCAAATACGATAATTTATAACTTCAAATCCCTTAGCTCGAAAAGTTGCTTCTACTGTATCTTCTAATATTTTTCCTTGTCTACTTGCCAAAGAACCTTGACTATTGGATTGCATAATTAAACTCCTCATTATTAATCTGCTCTAATCTTTTCTTTGTTATTTCACAATATAGTTCATCAATTTCAATACCAATATAATACCTTCCACCTAAAATAGAAGAAGCAACACCTGTTGTTCCACTACCATTAAATGGATCTAAGATGATAGCATTTTCATTTGTTGAGGCTAAGATTATTCTCTTTAACAAAGCAAGTGGTTTTTGTGTAGGATGCTTACCAAAATCTTTTTCTCCTAGAGAAGATGTTGGTATTGCCCAAACAGAACGCATTTGAGTGTTTTCTTTTTTTAATTTATCTTCTGGGAAATATCCATTTTTCATTTCAGAATAGTTAAATACATGCTTTGCCTTTTTATCTTTTCTAGCCCAAATTATCGTTTCATGTGATGCTGTAAAAAATCTGCAACTTAAATTCGGTGGAGCATTTGGCTTAAACCATGCAATATCATTTAAGATATGAAAATTGTTTTTTTGTAGCAAATATCCACATTGATATATACTGTGATATGTACCAGTAATCCAAATTGTTCCCTCTGGTTTTAGTATACGTCTACAACTAGCTATCCATCTATTATGAAAACTAGAATCTTCTTCCAAACCAGAAGATCTATCCCATCTACCTTTATTAACACTTACCATTCGCCCATTTTGACAAGTAAACCCATTATTTGACAACATATAAGGAGGGTCTGAAAATATCATATCAATAGATTCATCTGGTATACTATCTAAAATATCAAAACAGTTTGCATTAAATATAGTATTGAAACAATCTTTATAATAAAGTTCTTCCTTTAGTATTTTAGAATTAGTTATAGAAGAAATCAGATTATTATATATGTGTATTGTATTCATCATAAGC
>CAJPOH010000003.1 GCA_905372205.1 uncultured Treponema sp. | reverse complement strand
GAACTAAAAAATGAAAAAAAATGCATTGGAGCTTTTGAATTAAGACCTAAAGAACATATTTTTAGTTTTGGATATGTTCTAAACAGAAAATATTGGAATCAAGGCATAATGACAGAAGTTTTGCAAAAAATGATGGAAATATGTTTTGAAAAATTAGGTGCCAAAATGTTTGAAGGCTCTTATTATGAAGGAAATGAAGCTTCTGCTACTGTTATGAAAAAATGCGGAATGAAATTTCAAGGCAAAAAACGAAAGTTTGCATGCAAGAACACTATTTTTACTGAAATTAGCCATTCCATAACACTAGAAGAGTATAAAGACTTTAAAGCAAGTTTAGCGGATCGACATCAAGCTCAAGATACACACTAGTTTTAATCTTATGAATGGCATTAAAGTGTTCAATAGTGCTGAGTAAGGGCGAAATTGTTTTTGCTCGCAAAATTAAATGCATTCGATAATTTCCTGCAACCATATAAAGCATACACTCAGAAGGTCCCATTATATCAACACCTTTTTTCTTAATTCTTTCTAGTATCAAACTAGCTTTTGTTGCTTCTTCAATCACTTTTTGCTCATCTTTGCTTCTAAAGCTAAGCCTAACAAGCCTAGTATGTGGTGGAAAACCTAAAAATTCACGCTCATTAATTTCATATTGATAATAAGATGAAGAATCAAAATGTTTAGCACACACTATAGCAGGGTGTTCTGGTTTTAGGGTTTGAATAATAACAATCCCATCATTGGAATATCTCCCTGCCCTGCCTGCAGCTTGCATAATAAGTGAAAAAGTTCGCTCATAAGAGCGAAAATCGGGCATATTTAATCCAACATCTGCAAAAGCAATACCAACAAGCCTAACATTTGGAAAATTCAAGCCCTTTGCAATCATCTGAGTTCCTAAAAGAATATCAATCTTTCCATTCTTAAAATCTTTTATGGTTTTTTTTACATGCCCTTTTTTCTGTGCTGAATCTGTGTCAAGGCGAGCAACTATACAATCAGGCAAAGCTTTTTTTAATTCTTCTTCTACATACTCAGTACCAAAGCCAGCATAGCCTATATCGAGAGATCCACACTCAGGACAACTTTGTGGAATATTTTGACTATATCCGCAATAGTGACACTTCATTTTCATACAATCTTTATGAAGAGTAAGGGGTACAGAACAATTTTTGCACATCATCTGGTATGAACAACTTTTGCAATGAAAAATATATGTAAAACCTCGCCTATTCAAAAAAATCACTGATTGCTTCCCCATGTTTTTTGTGATTCTAATCTCTTCCAAAAGCCTTGAAGAAAGGCTAGTTTGCACTCCCTTAATGTTGACAACTTCCACATAAGGCATAGCTCCGCCTGCAAGACGTTTTGTTAAGGAAAGTTTTTCGATGACACCTTTTTCCATCATATACCATGCTTCACAAGATGGGGTAGCAGATGCCATAACAACAGGACATTTTTTTATGGACGCTATGTGCATTGCAACTTGCCTTGCATGAAAACGTGGTGTTGCCCCTGATTTATAAGAGCTGTCATGCTCTTCATCAATTATTATAAGACCTAAATTTTGAAAGTTTGCAAAGATGGCACTTCGAGTGCCTATCACCATATGCACTTCCCCCTTTGAAATTCTTTTCCATTGAAGAAGTTTTTCACTTGGAGTAAGCCCTGAATGAATAATTGCAACATCATTAACAAAATACATAGAGGCATCTTCTATTGCTTGGTGCGTTAAAGAGATTTCAGGCACAAGATATAAAACAGTTTTGCCTTCTTCTATTATTTTCTTTGCACTACGCAAAAACACTTCTGTTTTTCCACTTCCTGTAATACCATATAAATAAAAAAGATGATAATCTTTAGCTTCCGTAATTTTGTCTATTGCATTTTTTTGCTCACTTGAAAGTGTAATATCTTTAGGTTTTCCAGCTTCTTTATCTAAACTATGAAAAATCAACTCTTTTTCTTTCTTTGCTTGAGGAAGCATTGAAGATAGGGCTTCGCCAAAAGAACAAAGATAAAACTTTGCAATCCATCTAGCATTTTCTATTTGCAAATCTCCAAAAAGTGGTTCTGCATCAATAAATTTTTCTATTGTTTTTATTCTGACATTGCTAGGTATGTCAGCTGGTTTTTCATCTAGGTCGTCCACAACAAAGCCAGTCATAAGTTTTGTGCCAAAACTTGCCTTAACACGTCTTCCTTTGCCCATTTCATCAGGTGCAACATTCTTATATGTAAATATTTGAAAAAGAGGCACATTAAAAACAATATTTAGGTAGTTTGCCATTATAGTTCTTTAAATTTTGATTGAAAAAACTTTAAGTCTTCCCATGCTGGACGTTTTAGGCTTTCTGTTCTTAAAAGAGCACTTGGATGATATGTGGCAATTGTGGGAATCTCATCATGATAATAAAAAATCTTACCATGTAAATGCGAAATACCTAGGTCAGTATTAAAAATTGTCTTTAAGGCAACACTACCTAAGAGTAATATCATTTTTGGAGAGATAAGCCTGATTTGTTCTTCTAAAAAGTGAGAACATGCAAATATTTCATTTTTTGCTGGATTTCTATTTTCGGGTGGACGACATTTAACAATGTTTGTGATAAAACAATTCTCTGTGCGAGAAAGACTTATAGCTCTAAGCATTTTGTCTAGCAACTTGCCCGAAGCTCCAACAAAAGGTCGCCCTTGCACATCTTCATCATATCCTGGAGCTTCTCCAATTACTAAAACAGGAGGTTTTTCTAACATTCCGACAGTTTCAAGAGGCCCTTCACCAAAAACAATAGTTTTTCGAGTTTTGCACAAAGGACACAACTCACACACTGACACATCTTTTTTAAGTTCTTCAAACGAAGTGTATAGTTTTTTATTTATTGATATCGGATTCACGGCTGGCTCAAAAACTTCGCCTTTTACTTTTATACTAGTTTCATTGTCTAACAACTCATCATCAGAAAAATTTGGCATAGCAACAGAAGACTTAAAACCTTCAATACATTCAAGAGCCACCCTAAATAATGAATAAAAACTTTCTTTCTCACATTTTTTCATAATACTCTTTAGTTATCATCTTCTTTGATAAAAATAAAATCAAATATTTTTTTATAATATGCATCCATATTTACATATTTTGCTTGAGTGTGATTCCCTTGAACAACATATAAATCTTTTTTTGCAGGACAAACTTCATACAAAGCATAAACACAAGAAACAGGAACAAAGTCATCAGATGTTGTGTGTATAAAAAGTATTGGTGTTTTTGACTTTTTAACAGCTTCTAAAACATTAGCATTTTTAATACTATAACCTGCTTTTATTCGCCCCATTATGTCTGCCATATAAAGAATTGGAAAAGGAGGAAGCCCAAATTTATTCTTTAATTCTAGTGTAAAAATATCCCATACACTTTTATAACCACAATCAGCAATAATCGCCTTAACGTTTTCGGGTAAATTAAGCGAAGAAGCAAAAAGAACAGTTGCAGACCCCATAGACGTTCCATGGTAAATTACACTAGCTTCAGGGTATTTTTTGATTAAATACTCAGTCCACAAAAATAAATCATCCTTATCCAAAAAACCCATGCCAATGTATTTTCCTTCACTTTCTCCATGACTTCTTAAACTAATTGTAAGCACATTAAAACCTCTATTGTAATAATGCCTTGCAATTCTTTTACTTCCTTCTTCTGAAGATTGATATCCATGAACTATAATAACCCAGTCATTCACATCATAAGTATGTTTTATTTCATTTCCTACAAGTTTTAGAGCATCTTTAGAATAAATTGCTACAGGCGTACATTCAATTGTTTTTATCCATTCGCTATACAATGCCTCATCACCCTTTTTTGCAATTTCTATTTTTATTCGCAAATCTTCATCTAATGGCTCATATCCCTCTAATGTTTTTTGGATGTTCATTTTGTCGGAGCTTCTTTCCTCTCCTCCACTACTTGGAACTAATGCAAAATTCACAAAATAGCTACCCACAAAATAAGTTAATACAATTACAATAGCTAATAATATAAGAGCTGAATAAACTATTTTTTTTATAAAATTCTTTTTTTTCATACTTCAACCATTAAAGAAAATAAATATGTTCTTCAAATGCTTTTCTAGTTTTCTCTTTGACAGAATAGTCTTCTTTAGGATATCCCAAAGCAATAACCAACCTCACCTTGTCTTTTGAGTTAATTATTCTTTGAATTTTTTTTTCGTTAAACATACCTAAAATACAAGTCTCAATACCTAAAATATGAGAAGCATTAACAAGGTTTGCAGTAAAAAAGCCTATATCAATTGACCTAAAATCTATACCTTGTATCAAAGAACCTATTTTTGAAGGAAGGGTGTATTTAGCTTCAGTAATCACAAAAAAAGCAGTACATTCATCAATAAAGCTATTAAACCCCATAACCTTTGTATCTTTAATCTTTGAAACACTATCTCCTAAAGAAATATAAACAGAATAAGGTTGACTATTACATGCAGAAGGAGATAACTTTGCAATTTCCAAAATCTTAACGAGATCACCTTTCTCAATAGGTTTTGTATTATCAAAATTTCTACAGCTTTGCCTATTTTTCATCAATAGTTCATAATCATTTATTGTCATTTTTCTTTCTCCTAAAAAACTTCCATCTAATTACCCAAACTATGAGTAGTAATATTATAATAAACACCCACAAATTTAGAATTGAAATAATCACTTCTAAGAACATATTAAAACCATCTTTGATACTAGAAAACACCTTTGTAAAAAACGAAACTGGAGGAGTAATATTTCCAGCTGAAATAATTTGATACATACTAATATTGAGTGTACTATAATTAACTGAAGCTTCTAAATATCTTAGTCTTCCTTCAATTGATTCTATTTCGGATCTTATACCTTGAATTTGATTTTGAATATCAAGCACTTCTCGCACGTTTTTAGCTGTGTCTAAGAGTCTTAGATATGTTTGTTCTGCCTCTTTTTTCACTTTTAGTCTTGCAGTAATGTCAATAAATTCTTCGGTTACATCTTGAATGTCAACATGCTTACTATTCACATTTTTAACACCTGAAACAAGTTCATTCATAAAATCATCAAAAGCTTCTTTAGGAATCTTAACCACAAGATATTGCTCTAATCTTCTCTCATAAGAGTTCTCGTTTTCATTATTGATGTATGCTCCATGTTTTGATATTAAATCATCAATCAAAAGGCGAGATTCTTTTATATTCTCTGTTTCAAAGTTGATATTCCCCGTCTTTATGAGCTTACGTTCAATCTGTTGGCTTGAAATATTACTTGCCACATCTTGATTGCCTCCACGAGCTGAAGAGCGTTCCATAGCCATAGCAGTAGCTTTATACTCAGCTTGAGGAACTTCTTCTCTTACATAAGATTCATCATAAGAGCCATTAAGTGAAGCTTCAACAGAAACCTGTTTTTTGCTACAAGAAAAACAGATACATAATAAAAAAATACCAAGCAAAAATAAGTTCTTTTTCATACTTTCCTCTTCAACAAATATAGGTAAGTATATAAAGAAAAGCTGATTAAAGCTAGGCTACTACCAGCGTAGTGTCCGACCCTGAAGAGTCAGCGACGTAAGGAAATTTATTGGATTGTGCCACATCCGTGGCACAACGTGTCTAAGCAAAGCTTTAACCAACTGTCCTTAAAGATTACTTTTCTAGCACCGCTTTAATACGACGCACTCCTGAAGAAGAAGATTGTTCTTTTTTAATGACAAAATGTCCTAAGCAACCAGTGTTTTTGACGTGAGGGCCACCACAAACTTCTTTAGAAAAGTCCCCTATAGAATAAACTTTTACCACGTCATCATATTTTTCACCAAACAAGGCAATAGCACCTTCTTTTTTTGCTTCTTCTAGTGGTTGCATTTTCATACTTACTTGTAAATCTCTTTCGATTTGCTCGTTTACAATGTCTTCTACTTTTTTCTTTTCTTCTTCCGTCATTGGAGCAGGGTGTGAAAAATCAAAACGCAAACGTTCTGCCGTTATGTTGCTTCCCTTTTGCATAACATGCTCGCCCAATACCATACGCAAAGCTTGATGCAATAGGTGGGTTGCAGTATGATATGCTGTAGTCTCTTCTGAGTGATCGGCAAGTCCCCCCTTAAATGCTTGCTCCGAACCAGATCTAGAAATTTCTTGATGTTTTTCAAATGCCTTGTTAAAACCCTCCATGTCTACTTCAAGTCCATTTTCTCTTGCTAGTTCTTCTGTAAGCTCTATAGGAAAGCCATAAGTATCATAAAGTCTAAAAGCAAGTCGACCAGATATTAGTTTTTTTGAATCTTTAAGCAAATTAGGCAACATTTTTTCAAACTCTGCTTCACCTTTTCGCAAAGTTTCCATAAACTTCTTTTCTTCTTTTTCTAGTTCTTCTTTTATATGGTTAGCTTTTTCTTTTAGTTCTGGGTAAGCAACTTTGTTTTCTTCTATTACTATATCGCTAAGCAAGGGTAAGAAAGATTCATTTAAACCTAGCTTTTTTCCATGACGGACAGCACGGCGGATAAGGCGACGTAGCACATAACCTGCTCCAATATTTGACGGTGTAATGGTTTTTGCATCACCTAAGATAAAAGTACTCGTTCTTGTATGATCAGCAATAATTCTAATAGATTTATCCACTTCAGCATTTTTTCCATAGCTAGTTCCGCTTAGTCCTTCTATTTTTTTTATGAGGGCAGCAAAGACTTCAGTATCATAGACAGATTTTTTACCTTGCAACATAGTAACTGTTCGCTCTATTCCCATGCCTGTATCAACACAAGCTCTTTTTAGCGGGGAATAAGAACCATCAGTATTTTTGAAATACTGCATGAACACATTGTTCCATATTTCAAAGTATTTACCACAATGGCATCCTGGCTTACAATTATGCGAACATGGCTCTTTGCCAGTGTCAATAAATATTTCAGTATCTGGACCACAAGGACCTGTCATTCCAGCCGGTCCCCACCAATTGTCTTCACGAGGCAAAAAATAAATGTGATTAGAAGGAATTCCATGACTTTCCCATATCTTTGCAGTTTCTTCATCTTTTGGAACATTTTCGTCTCCTTCAAACGCTGTAATAGAGATCTTTTCAACAGGGATACCCAAATATTCATCGCTTGTCAAAAACTCAAAGCTAAAAGCAATAGCTTCTTTCTTGAAATAATCTCCTAAAGACCAATTACCAAGCATTTCAAAAAAGGTTAGGTGAGAAGCATCGCCTACTTCATTTATGTCCCCTGTACGTATACATTTTTGAAAATCTGTAAGTCTTTTCCCTTGTGGATGATCTTCACCTGAAATATATGGAACTAAGGGGTGCATTCCTGCAGTTGTAAATAAGACTGTGGGATCATTTTCTGGAACTAAAGACTTTCCCGAAATCTCTTTATGCCCCTTGCTTTTAAAAAATTCAATATACATTGAACGCAACTCATTTGCAGTAATAGTATCTCTCATATAATCTTATCCTCTGCCTGAAATATATCAAGCAACAAAACATCTGGCATTTAATATAATCAAAATGAATAAAAAAAACTATCCACATTGAAATCATCAATATGGATAGTTAAAAAAGCTTGTTTTATAAAAGATATATCCTAGCTTTCAATCTAATATACCTTATTTTTGTTTATTTTTTCTGAGCTAACTCAAAAGCTCCCTTTTCTTCAACAGCATAGCCTAATATTGGATTAGCAGTACCATTGCCACCCACAATAGATTCGCCATCTTTACCTTCAGGTTGAACCCCCTTCCAATCAGTCCATTTATTACCACCAGACCACCACTCATTTTCTGGTATTTGTGCAACAGGGATTGCTGTAAGAACATATCCATTATTTGGATCTCCCCAAACGCCTACACTAATTCTATACTCTCTAACAACATGTGCAGTTGGAACAATGCTTATCTCCCACTTACCTGTATATTTTTCATTCTCAGCCCCATTAGGGACATCATAATTAATGCCACCAACAAGATAAGCAAGACGTGCATTAGCATTGCCCGGCATGTAATAGCCAATATATGGCACCCATTTTCTTGTGGTAGGGTCTTTTGCTAAATCTATAGAAACATGAGTTCCTGCAAGAGAATATGAGTCTACAGTTGCAATTTTCCAGCTAGCACTACTATAAGAAGAAAGGTAAGCATACTTTAAATCTCCATTGCTATAATATGCCACGTGTATTCCCTTATCCCTATCAACTGCACACTTCACATATTCACCACCTACATCAACTGTTTGCACCCCCTGCCATGTGACATTATCCTTTTGTGGATCATCACAGTAAGCATACATCAAAGAACGTGCCTGAAAGTTATACCAAAGAGCCACAACTACATCTGCTGAACCATTTTTAATTGCACCAATAGACACATACTTACCGGCTTTATCAGCCCCAGTAGAACCTTGCAAATTAGGTATAGAAGTTGCACCTTTTTTAGTTTCAGGACCCGCTAAAAGGCTGTAATATTTCTTATCTGGTTCTTGCATTCTCCCATACCCTGTTAAATCATTCAATTGTCCACCATAAGTAGGTCCATTAGAATTATTACCATGCGATACAGTTCCCCATCTATAACGAATATGTTTATTTATTGCATCATAGTATGCTAAATACACGTATGTTGTATCTCCTGAACCGGTAACTGTTGCAATTGAAGGAGATTGAATTCGGTCAGGGTCTGCAGTATACGGATTATCAGTTGTACCAATATTTTCGAGACGTTGTCCCCAACCATTTTTTGAACCACTATTATTTCCATAATTATTTAGCTTATCAATTGTACCAGCTCGCCTTGCAACAAACTTTGAGTAAGAAGCTACACCACTAGTATCACTATTTTTATTCATATCAACACCTGTTGCCATTCCATAACTATAATCATTATCATCAAAAGCAAAATCAGTGAAAACATATTGAGCCCAGTTTTTATCAAATCGTCTTGCACTTCTCCAATTCGAATTTGAAGAATCATATCCCGGCATATTAAAAAGTGTAACACCATTAGCAAAAGCTAGACCAACCTTACCATCTTTAGGAGAGACTTTCATAACAGGATATGTAATAGAACCATCACTAGGATAGGCCCCATCCTTAAACTCCCACACATCAATGAACACATCATTATTTAATAAGTCGTTGTTAATTTTGTTTGGGCATTTATTATAAGCTCTATCATTATCATCAGTATTGTTTAACGACTTAACTACCACATCTTCAGAACCTTCTTTATATCCTACTCTTGCCTCTAAAGCTCCAGATTTAGCAGTTTTCATATTCAAAGTCGTTTGAGAACCTAAGTCCTTTTCTCCAATATAGAAATTTGCATCCTTGAGGTTAAAACCTTCAACTGCTATTATTTCATCTTCTCGGCATGGATAACGTCCTAAAGCTGTTCTATCATAAAGAGAAGGAGTTGCCATACTGTAAAAAGAAAGAGACGTTGTAACCTTAGTTATATATGGCACTACGTTAATTTTCATAGAAGGAACATTTACATCCCCATTATACAAAGCATAATTTTTTATAGTCTTTGGCACATTAACATTTTCCCAAGAAACCTCTCCATCTTTTACCCCAGCCACACGCACAAAATAAACTTTTTCATCTTTATCTGTTAATGCCAAAACATCATATTTATTGGCAACATCACCACTTGCTAGTTTTATAGCCCTGTCATTTGCAAGACGCTCCCCTTCTTTTATGTTACGTCCTACAAATGATGTACCACTAACCTTATTTGCAAAGTCTACAACTTCTAATTTTATTTTAGCATCTTTAGCACAGAGCGTCGTATTGCTATCCCATTCATACTCCCACTCAACATAATGCCCGGTGTTGGTAAAATGACTTTCTTTTATAGTTAAGTCGCCTGTCCAACTGCTTCCATTATAATTACAGGTTTTAATTTCTGTGCCTTCTACACGCTTTCCACCACTCTTAGTATCTTTTGGCAAGGTTAATTTTATTGTTTTAATCTTTGCATTATCATAACAGAAACCACGCAAAATCACCTTTCCTGAAACACTAGATGCTTCATTAGTCTCAAAATTACCTATTTCAATATGTCCCTTAGGTTCATTTCCTTCATACTTCACACTAGAAAGCTTTTGTTCTTCTACTTCTTCAAGCTTATCCTTATCGCTATTATAGAAGAATGGAAAAATAGCACCTCTAGGGGCAATACCATCACCTATCTCAACTTTGGTAGCAATCTTCATTCCTGCATACCAAGAACTATCTACGGAATCATCAGTAATTTTTAATATAAACTTGCCTTTTCCATTATCTAGGGTTTCAGAAAGAACATTATTCAAATCCAACTTTAACTCTCTTTCTGTGTCAGGATTGTTAGAATTTGTAACAAATGTTATTGGAGTTCCTAAATTAGTAAACTTTTCTATTTCAAGAGAATCAAATTGAGCTTCCTGACTAGAACTTACTCTATAAAGAGAAGCTTTTAGATTCTTATAGCCACCTATACATACAACCTTCAAATATGATTTTTGCTTATCTTTATAAGTGAACACTTTAGAAACATCAATTTTACCTCTAAAATCACGCTCATCATTCCATCCCCATCTATTTTCTGTTGCTACACTAGGATTTTTTGCTACAGAATCATAAACTTCATCTCCATCATACGAGCCATTTCCACTTAAATCAGTTGCAAAAATAACATTACTAATGGCAACAGGAGAATTTTTTACCAACACTTCCTGCAAACTTTGAGTTACTTCATTTCCTGCTTCATCAGTTACAGTTATGATAAGCGTTCCTTTTCCATTAGGAACACGCGTGGTATTAATACCTGTTTTGAAACTTACTATATTTCCTCTTTTTGCTAAAAATTTCTCATAGTCTGAAACTCTATTTATGGTAACTTCTTCAATATTACTGCCTACTTTCAATTTGATAGTTACCTTTTGCACTCCACTACCTGAATCTTCAGCAACTCCCTCAATCTGACAATCATTTCCTTCAAGGATTTTTTCTTCCTTTACTACAGAAAAATCAAACATACCAGAAAGATCTGTAGCATTTTCTAATTCAACTTCTCTTCCACTAGCTCCCGCAATTGCTACAATTTTATAGCTTTTACCATTTACCAACACGCTATAATGAGCCATATCTTTTCTTGTTAATTCCTGAGAAGGTGTAAACTTACCAGCCGAAAAACTGGCACTATCAGCAAATATAAACTTGCCAATTGCACAAGAAGGCACCGAATTATCATACTTCAATAGAATCTTTTGGGAAACCGTTTTTGCATGAGGAAAATCTCTTTTATCAGTAGCTTCAATATCAAACTCAATATAACCATATTTTGAAGAATAATGGGTAGTTCTTATCGGTATATCAAACTTAGTATAGTAATCTGTAAACCATGACGGATCTGACGGTCCAAGAGACTGTATTCCACTTCCAACACTGCCTGTCCTTGCATCTATGGCTCTTATACCAGACGAATGAGTAACACTACCTTTAATTCTATAATCATCCCCTATGAGCCACGTATCATTAGCCTTATATTCTTTATTAAATGATAAATTAGCATTCACAAGCCTAATGCTTGAAAACTCTGCAACATCATCACTAACCGTAAATTTTCTAGGATTTGTCCATTCACCAAAAGTAGTGCCTGATTTACCTCTCAATCTAAAATAAAATTCCCTAGAATGAGTTCCTTGTAATAAATCAGAAGCATTAAAAGATTTACTCCAATAAACAATATTTGGATCAGCAAAAATCATTACACCATTACTTTGACCATAATCTTTGCTTTCAATCATCAACGAAGTACCATTAAACACATTTGTCTCACTCAACTGTAAGTAAATCTCTTCTACATGCTTGCCACTAGCTGGATTTGCAACTCTTGCAATACCATTTAAAGCGACAGTGCCACCCAAAACAGCCTCATTATGAGGAGAAAGAATATCTACGTACGGAACTTCACCGTTTGGGTCAAATTCAATGTTATAGGTAGTAGAAGTTACTTCATTACCTGCTTTGTCTTGTCCTTTAATTTTAATTGGAACACTCCAAAATCTAGGATTGTGTACAGACATTGTAGCTCCATGTCTTGTTTCATATTTTCCAATGTTTGGAATCTTAATTGTCCAAGTAGCCGAAGTGTTTTCTATACTACTCATAAGAGTAGCACCATCTCTATGTTCTCTAACAAAACCCGAGTTTCCAATACTATAAGTAATGGAATCTACATCAACGCCAGAAACAGATGAACCTATAGTAGCTGGTTCATCAGTAATTTTTCCTGCTAGCGAGATTTCACCGTAATACACAGTGTCTGTTGGAGATGTAATTTCTACCAACGGTTCTTTAAAATCCACAATACAAGTTGTTTGCCAAGTTTGATTGAAGCCTGAATTATCAGTAACTTCTATCTTAAGCGGTAAGCTACCCTCATTAACACCTGAAATATTCACGCCATTAAAATCTATCACATCAAAATTATTTTCTCTTATCGAAGAAATAGGTGCAGAGCCACTTGGCAATGTTTTAGTAACATTTCCTAATGTAAGAGTTGCAGTTTTAAGCCCTAACTTATCTCCTGCTAAAACTCTAACAGAAATAACCTTTTTATTTTTGTTGCCCAACACTGTGTTAGAACCTAATGGCATACCCATCTTTCCATATTCAGTGATAGCACCAGAAGGCGGTGGGAAAGTAGCATCAAGAGAAAAACGCACCCCATTATCACTAAATTTTGGAGGAGTCCTATCATAATTGAAGCTTATATTTCCATCCTTGAACACATCCTTATCTTCACTACCTTTCACTCTCACCCTTTTAAGAGGGATAGTGTCGCCCACTTCAAACTCAGTACCTTTAGTATCCTTCACTTTAAATTTTAACGAAAAAGAACCATCCTCTAAACCTGATGGTAATTTATACAACCATGACCAAAAACCAATTCCTTGCCCTTGTTTTTCAATAGGCTTGTAGCTATCCGTTCCAATCTTAATCCACATCTCCTCAATGCCATCATCATCAGTAACAGTTCCACTCAATTGACCAGCACGAATCAATGGTGTTTCATTAATTTTTTCAAAACTAGAAACAGTAACAACAGGAATATCAGTTTCTTGCTTGATATTCACATAAAACCAATCACTATCTTTTTCATTTCCTGCAATGTCTGTGGCAGTTGCTTTAATTTTCAACACACTGCCATTATTATATTGTGCAGTATCAAAAGAAAAACTAAAAGTGGCAGTTTTGTTTCCTTCAAAACTCCAATCTCCTTTTTCAAAACCATTTAATTCATGCCCACTTTCGTCTCGTATCTTAATATCTTTAATTCCGCGATCATCACTTGCTGTACCCATTATAGTTGTAATTTTATTGGTATATTTTGTAGAAGATATTTCGACCTCCGGTGTAATTCGTTTTAAGGAAATTTGAGGTCGACTGTTATCAACTTCAACCTTTATTTTCTTAACGCCAGAAACATTACCAGCTATATCTTTTGCCCAAAAATAATACTCAGATACTGGTGGTATTGATGTGATATTAGCCTTATAGTTATTCCCAGCCTTTGTCATAAGAGTTGCATCATCAAAGGTGGAATTAGGATTTTCACTATAACGAACTTCTTTGATTCCAGAAACTGGCTCACTTCCAGAAGGTAGATCATTTGCAGAAAACTCAACCTCACCCAGAGGCAAGGAATCAGCAAGCAATTTTTCTCCAGTTAACGGTGTTACAAAATTCAAGATAGGAGCTTTAGTGTCAACCTTGATTGTACGCATCACCTCTACACTTTTATTTTTCACTTCGTCTTCAGCAAAAAAGACTAAGTTATTTTCACCTTCTTTCAGCTCTACATAACCATCCCAGTTATCTTTACCACTTAAAGCTTGTTCTACACCATCATTCACCTTATATTTTACAACTTTAACACCAACACCATCTCCATCAGTAGTTGTTCCTTCCACCTTATAGGTTCTAGTGTTGATCCATGTTGGAAAACCTGTAGAAATGTTCAATGTAGGAGGAGTTGAATCATATCTTATTTCTTTTTCAATTGTTTTTGAAGAATTCTCTGCAACATCTTTACACGTAATCTTTAATAGATAAAATCCATCACCTTTTATAAACTTAGCTGGATCCAAAGTAAGAGTATTATTAGAAGTTTTGCCCAAAATATTTTTTACTTCTTTCCAACTTTCAACGTTTCCTTCTTTCTTAACCAAGCTAATAACCAAAGACTTTAAAGCATTGCTATCTTCTGCTTCTATGGTAAGTTCAGCATGAGGGGAAGGATCATTTGGGCCTATTTTTTCGGGTATACCTCCCCCCACTTTTATAGTAGGCACTGACTTATCATAGACTAGCGATGGCAACGAAACCTCTATTGAATTTCCTAGCTTATCTTCTGTCTTAAACTTTAGTGTGTAACTACCTTCATGCACGTCCGCCGTAGGAATCTTACATGTGTAAGAGCCATTAACCAGTGTCATTTCAATAATTTTTCCTGCTTCATATTCACACTCAACTTTTTTTATTCCCGAAGCTTCATCATAGCAACTTATTTTTATATCTGTGCTAGCATTGAATGCAGTTGCCTCAAGTGCTGGATATATAGGCGTAATGGCAGGAGCTTTGTTGTCAACAATTACAACAAACTTTTTAGTAACCGTGCTTGAATTGAGATTAAACACATACCTACCATCATCACTTCCGTCAACATTTGGTTTAAATATAAATTTATATTCCTGTGCAGCGGTAGACGATGTGCCACTTTTGAGTCCTTGAATCTTTCCATCATCAATAGTAACCCCTGTGGGAAGAGAAGGAAGAATTAATTGCGAAAGCTTTGCCTTTTGAACTTGCACATTATCTTTATCAACTGTAATCTCTAAATCTAAGGGAGAAACACCTGTGGTATTTGTTCCACTTGCAGAAAGTTCAAACTCACCACGAGCTTCTATAGTTGTAGCATCTTTAAGCTGAGAAAAAGTAGGATTAGGTGTTTTAGCTTTCAATACCAAATTTAGTGATGCATTCTCAACAGTAACAGCACACTTCCATGTGACTGTTTTTCCAAACTTATCAGACAAAACAAAAACTAGTGAAGTTTGTCCTAGTCCAAGCTCTAATGAGTTGTCTATTGAATACAACCCACTACCTTTTGGAATAGGGGCAAATGTTTTTAGTAAAACATTTGGAGTTGCTTCCTTATAAACTTCTAGCTTATCTACACCGCTACCACCATCAAAAACATCAGCTACTAGGGCAAGCACGGTAGAACCTATGTGTAGATTACCAGTGTTAGTGAAATTATCCGTTGCACTGCTTGCTTCGAACTCTTTTACACCAAGCTTAACCTTTCTAAACTCAGGTGCTGTTTTATCTGCTAAGACCTTTATTTTTAAGATGGTTTCACGCCCTACAACATCCACAGCTTTTAATATGAGAGTTTGTTCTTTTTCTTCTCTTAGATTAAACAATGTATCAAATGTATCAAACTTATATGTGCCATCCGTCTCTACAACACGAGTTGTTAAAACATCTTTGTATGAACTAATGTCATTTTCCAATCCTATTTTTAGGCTAGCAATACCATTACTTTCTTTAATTTTGCCTAAAAATTTTATTTTTGTTATATCAAAGTCAGAGTTCTTAAACTC
>CAJPOH010000002.1 GCA_905372205.1 uncultured Treponema sp. | reverse complement strand
CAGCACCCTCGTAACGTGCAGGTACTCGGTTCAAGTCCGAGAGTTGGCTTTTTTTGGAAGTTGATGGGGTCTGGTGGCTCCCGCGGTCTTCAAAACCGTTGGTTGCTTAAATTTGCAATGGCAGGTTCGATTCCTGCCTCTTCCGTTTTTGTTGCTTTTTTCATTTTTTCACAAAACATCAGACATTTTTTAGAATTTTATAACTCTTAGGAGGACTAATTTGAAAAATCTATCTTCCCTTCCACAAGTTGAAAAACTTCTTAGTGCTGAAAAATTAAAATGTTACATCAATGAATTGGGGCGTAGCACAGTCGCTATTTTAATTTCTTCTTATCTCGATGAAGTAAGAGAAAAAGTTAAAAAAGGAGATGAAATTCCTAGCTTTGAAACTTGTGTTTCTGAGCTTTGCTATTCTTGTACTCAATTTTCAAAAAGGCGGATAAAGCATGTTATTAATGCTACAGGAGTTGTACTTCACACAAATTTAGGACGTTCTCCTTTAGCAAGCAATATCTGGGATAATGCAAAACAGAGGGCGAGCGAATATTCTTCTATAGAGATGGATTTATATTCGGGAAAACGTGGAGGGCGTTTTCAGTTTTTGACGGAGTCGATGGCACATCTTCTTGGCTCTGAAAGTTCGCTTTTATTAAACAACAATGCGGCAGCTGTTTTTTTGATGTTGAAGACTTTGGCCGAAGGAAAAGAAGTAATTGTTCCGCGTGGTCAGCAAGTGCAAATTGGAGGCGGTTTTAGAGTTCCTGAGATATTAGCTATGGCAGGTTGTAAGTTAATTGAAGTTGGAACTACAAATATTACCACTATAGATGATATAAAAAATGCAATAACAGAAAATACAGCTTTAGTTTTATATGTGCATACTTCAAACTATAAAATAAGAGGCTTTACTGAAATACCAAGCATAAAAGAAATTAAAAAATCAATCCCAGAAAATATTATTTTAGCAGTTGATCAAGGTTCAGGAAACTTATTCTTTAATATCCCTGATGAGCCGTCAGTTAAGAATTTATTAAAAGATGGTTCTGATTTGGTATGTTTTTCTGGAGATAAATTATTAGGTGGACCTCAGGCAGGATGGATTGTTGGGAAAAAAGATTACGTAAAAAAAATTGCAAAGCATCAATTGATGCGAACTTATAGGGTGGGCAAGGCTGTAGCTTCCTTAATGGAAGAAACTTTAGTCTATTATTTGAATGGTGGAAAACCTTTTGCAATAAGGGCTTTGGAAGAAGATCAAGAAAAGATAAAAGAAAGAGCTGAAGCAATTGTTGCCAAACTTCCTAATGGACTGGCAAAAGTGAAAGAAGCAACTTTTTCTTTAGGTGGAGGAAGCTCTCCTGATGTAACGTTTCCAACATACGCTATAGAGATTTGTGGAAGAAGTGTTGAAAAAATGAAAGATTCCCTTAGAGACTTGTCTATACCTATAATAGCAATAATTTCTGAAAGTGTTCTTTTGGTGCATTTAATCACTGTAAAAGAAAGAGATGATGAGTACCTAGTCGAATCGTTATTAAAAGTTCTTGAACTTTAGTTTTTTTGATTATTTGTTTTCTGTTGGGGGGGAGTTTCATATCTTGCGATTGAATTTAATTTATCTAGGAGTAGATAATTTTATCAAAATCTATTGACATTTTATTTACAAGATGTTATAAGTGGTGGATAGATTGTTTAGGGGTGGTTTTTACTCACCCGGTGTCTTAGAGAGCTTGTGTATTCCGTAAAGCTGTTGCAGGTTTACACTTTCTATGGCTTTCAATAAGGATGCCAAACCAGTCGTCTATGAATGTGATAGTGATGATTAGGTGGATCCGTATGTCAATCGAATAAATTAAGGTTGATGTCTTGCGATTGTTCTGTTTATTTTATCAGATAACCTTTTCTTACTTTCGATGCTGTTTTTTGTCTCTAAATATTTTGTTGTGGTTTTTAGAGGCGTGATTTGTGCGTATCTCGTGTGGTATGCGGGAAAGAAAATATAAGCCAGTTGTCTTTTAGGAGGATGTTATGGCAAAGGAAAAATTTGAAAGAGGTAAGCCTCATATGAATGTCGGTACCATTGGGCACGTTGACCATGGTAAAACGACTTTGTCAGCTGCTATTACTGCGTATTGTGCGAAAAGTGCGGCTGGTCAAGGTACAAAATTATTGAAATATGACGAAATTGATAATGCTCCAGAAGAAAAAGCACGTGGTATTACAATCAATACTAGACACTTGGAGTATTTGTCTGAAAAAAGACATTATGCACATATTGATTGTCCTGGTCACGCTGACTACGTAAAGAACATGATTACAGGTGCTGCTCAGATGGATGGTGCTATTTTGGTTGTTTCTGCTCCAGACTCTGTTATGCCTCAGACAAAGGAACACTTGCTTTTGGCAAGGCAGGTTGGTGTTCCTTCTATAATTGTATTTTTGAATAAGGTTGACTTAGTTGATGATCCTGAACTTGTTGAATTGGTCGAAGAAGAAGTTAGGGAAACATTAAAAAGTTATGGTTTCCCAGAAGATACGCCTATAGTCAAGGGGTCTGCATTCAAAGCTTTGCAAGATAATGCTACAGAAGCTGATACTGCTTGTATTCAAGAGTTGTTGAATACTATGGATAGTTATTTCAAAGATCCTGTGCGTGATGAAGATAAACCGTTCTTGCTTCCAATAGAAGATATCTTTACTATTTCTGGACGTGGAACCGTTGTTACAGGAAGAATTGAAAGAGGTGTTATCAATCTAAACGAAGAAGTTGAAATTGTTGGTATTAAGCCTACTAAGAAAACAGTTGTTACTGGAATTGAAATGTTTAATAAACTTCTTGATTCTGGTATTGCAGGTGATAATGTTGGTCTTTTGCTTAGAGGTATTGATAAGAAAGAGGTTGAGAGAGGTCAAGTTTTAGCAAAGCCTGGAACAATTCATCCTCATACAAAGTTTAAGGCACAAATATACGTTCTTTCAAAAGAAGAAGGAGGTAGGCATAGTCCTTTCTTTACAGGTTATAGACCACAGTTCTATTTTAGAACAACTGATATTACTGGTTCTATTTCTCTTCCAGAAGGTGTTGAAATGGTTAAACCAGGTGATAACGTTGAAGTTATTGGAGAATTGATACACCCGATTGCTATGGATAAGGGATTAAAGCTTGCTATTCGCGAAGGTGGAAGAACTATCGCTTCAGGTCAAGTAACTGAAATTATAGAGTAAGTTTATTGTACCATCTTGCTTTTGTGAGATGGTATAAACTTTTTTCCTTGAATGTGGAGGAATTTATGGCTAGTGAAAAGATGCGTGTGAAGTTGCGTGGGTTTGATGTAGAATTGGTTGATCAAAGTGCTTCTGCTATTGTTAAAGCTGTTCGTAGTGTTGGTGCTAAGGTTTCTGGTCCTATACCATTTCCTACAAGGATAAACAAATTCACTGTTTTGCGTTCTCCTCATGTTAATAAGAAATCGCGTGAACAGTTTGAGATGAGAACACATAAGCGTCTAGTTGATATAATTGAGCCAACTCAAGAGGTTATTAATGCGTTATTAAAACTTGAGTTGTCAGCTGGTGTTGATATAGAAATAAAAGAGGATTAGTTTTTTGTGGTAGACGGCTTGTATAGTGCGTACCATTGGAGTTGTTATGATTGGTTTGATAGGTAAAAAAGTTGGTATGACACAGGTTTTTGACGAAGGTGGTAATGTCATACCTGTTACTGTAATTAAAGTGGAACCAAATACTGTAGTTTCAATCAAAGAGGGTAAAAATAAGAAACCTGTCGTTATGCTTGGTGTTGGTAAAGTGAAGAAGGTTTCATGTCCATATAAGGGGCAGTTTTCAGAGGGAAAAGAACCTTTGAGATTGCTTAAGGAGTTTAAGAATTTTACTAAAGAAGTGTCTGAGGGTGATGTCTTGGGAGTTGATGCTTTTGAGGGTGTTCGATATGTGGATGCGACGGCTATTTCTAAAGGTAAGGGGTTTCAAGGTGTAATGAAACGTTGGGGGTATGCAGGTGGTCCTGCAGCTCATGGTTCTAAGTTTCATAGGGAAGCTGGATCTACTGGTCATTGTACCACACCTGGTCGCTCCTTTAAGAATACTACGATGCCGGGTCGTATGGGGAGGGAGCAGGTTACTGTTCAAAATTTACGAATTGTAAAGGTGGATAAAGACTTATCTGTTGTTATGGTTCGTGGTGCTGTTCCAGGTCATCGTGATACTACGGTGTTTCTTAAATCTGCAGTTAAGCGTGAAGTGCGATAAGGTTTGAGGGTTAAGGTTATGGAAACTAAGGTTTATTCAATAGATGGTAGTGAATTGCGTAGTATCGAATTAGATGAGAATGTTTTTGGTCTTGAAGATAATACTGCAGTTATTTACTACGCTATAAATAATGAGTTGGCAAATAGAAGGGTTGGAACTGCTTGCACTAAAGGGCGTGCTGAAGTTCATGGATCTAATGCAAAACCATATAGTCAAAAAGGTACTGGTAGGGCTAGACGAGGTGATAAGAAATCTCCTGTTTTAGTAGGTGGTGGAACTATTTTTGGTCCTAAGCCCCGTGATTTTAGTTATTCAATACCTAAAAAAGCTAAAAGACTTGCTATGAAAACTATTTTAAGTATGAAAGTAAGAAATAATAGGCTTATGGTTGTGGAAGATTTTACAATTGAAGATGGAAAAACTAGAAAACTTGCTGAGATCTTGAATAAATTGTCTGTTAGAGAGAATAAAGAGAAAGTTGTAATTATTCTTAAGGATGATGATATTATGTTGAGGCGTGCTGGTAGAAATATACCAAATGTCTCTTTTTTATCATATAATAGGTTGAGAGCTCATGACCTTTTTTATGGGCGAAAAATTGTTTTGTTGGAAACATCTGCAAAAAAGCTTTCTGAGTTTTATGCAAAGCTTGAGGAGGCAGAATAATGGATTATCAAGATATTTTGATTGAACCAGTGCTTTCAGAAAAAGCAACTACCTTGCGTGAAACTGGTAAGTATGTTTTTAAGGTGTCTCCTCGTGCAACAAAGATACAGATTAAAGAAGCAGTTGCTCGTTTGTTTAGTGTGAAGGTTGAGCGTTGCACTGTTATGAATATGAAAGGAAAAAATCGTCGTGTGAGGTATAAGATGGGAAAGACATCTAGTTGGAAAAAAGCGATTGTGACCCTTTCTAAGGGTGAAGTGATTAAAATTTTTGAAGGTGCATAGAACTGTATAAGGGGATGATGAAATGGCTCTTAAAGAATATAAGCCTATAACGGCTGGTCTTAGAGGTCGTATTGATTTACGTAAAGATGAGATTACGTCTCAGAAGCCTGAGAAGTCTTTGACTGTCGGGGCTAAAAAACGTGCTGGACGAGATTCACGGGGGCGTATCTCTGTTCGTGGTCAAGGTGGCGGACATAAGCAAAAATATAGGAAAATTGATTTTAAGCGTGATAAGCATGGTATACCAGGTACTGTGAAGACAATAGAATATGATCCAAATAGAAGTGCAAATATTGCTTTGGTTTTCTATGTTGATGGTGAAAAAAGATATATAATTGCACCTAAGGGATTGAAGGTTGGGCAGAATATTGTTAGTGGCGAAAAAGCTTCTCTTGATATTGCGAATGCTTTGCCTCTATCGGCAATACCTGTTGGTTTTACGGTCCATAACATTGAGTTGACGATTGGTAGAGGTGGGCAGATGGCTCGCTCTGCTGGTTCTTCTGCATTGGTAACGGCTAAAGAAGGAAATTATGTGACAATAAAGTTGCCATCAGGAGAAACTAGAATGGTGCATAATAAATGCTATGCAACCATTGGTGAAGTTGGTAATGATGATCATATGAATACTAGTCTTGGTAAAGCGGGGCGTTCAAGGTGGCGTGGTATTAGACCGACTGTTCGAGGTATGGCAATGAACCCAGTTGACCATCCTTTAGGTGGTGGTGAAGGTCGTGGTAAGGGGCGTAATCCTGTAACCCCATGGGGACAACCATGTAGGGGGTATAAAACTCGTAAGAAGAGAAAGCCTTCTAGTAACTTTATCGTTTCGCGTAGAAAGAAGTAGGAGGGAAGTTTAGTGTCTAGATCTATTAAAAAAGGACCTTTTATTGACAAAAGTCTTTTTAAGAAAGTAAATGAGATGAATAAGTCGGGAAAAAAAACTTTGATTAAGACATATTCTCGATGTTCTACTATAATACCGGAGATGGTTGGGAACACAATTTCTGTTCACAATGGTAAGACTTGGATTCCTGTTTATGTAACTGAAAATCTTGTGGGGCATAAGCTTGGTGAGTTTGCACCAACTAGAACTTTTAGGAAACATGCAAATTCCGACAAAAAGGTAGGCAAATAGAATGGCTAGGATAGAAAATAAAGATGGTTATAGGGCTGTTGCTAAATTCATAATAGCTTCTCCTACTAAGGTGCGTCCTGTTGCGAATGTTATAAAAAGACAGCGATATCCTAAAGCCATGGCTATTTTAGAAAATATGCCACAAAAAGGTGCTCGTCTTATACATAAGGTCTTAAAATCTGCAGCATCTAATGCTTTAGATAAAAACAAAAAACTTGATGAGGATTCTTTAATTGTGAAAAATGTATTGATTGATGAAGGACCTCGTCTAAAGAGATTGTGGTTTAGAGGTAAGGGGCGTGCTGATATGTTGTTGAAAAGAATGTGTCATATTACTGTTATAGTTGATGAAGTGGTAGGAGAGTAGTATGGGTCAGAAAGTAAATCCAATTGGTTTAAGACTTGGGATCAATAAGACTTGGGTTTCACGTTGGTATGCGAGTCCTCGTGATTATGCAACTCTTTTGCATGAAGATTTGCAAATACGACGATTGATTGAAGGTATTCCTGAGTGTAAGGGAGCGGATATTTCAGAAATTGAAATTATTCGTCATCCACAGCGTATTACTGTTATGATTCACACAGCTAGACCTGGTGTGGTTATTGGTGTTAAGGGTGCTAACATCGAAAAGATCACTGAGTATGTCCAAAAGAAACTAGGTAAAAAAATACAGATAAAGATAAAAGAGATTAAAAGAGCAGAGCTTAATGCTATGTTAGTTGCTCAAAATGTTGCAAGACAGCTTATGGGACGTGTTGCTTTTCGTAAAGTTTTAAAGCAGACTTGTTCCAATGCTATTAAGTCTGGAGCACAGGGTATTAAGGTAAGGATTTCAGGACGTGTAGGTGGTTCTGATATGGCACGTACAGAGGAGATAAAAGAGGGAAGAGTTCCTCTTCATACATTGCGTGCTGCTATTGATTATGGTTTTGCTGAAGCTAATACTACTTATGGTAAAGTTGGTGTGAAGGTGTGGATTTATACTGGCATGATGTTTGAAGGTGAGCATAATGATGATGCTGGTATGTTATTAAAGAAACAACATCGAGTTAAGAATGAAGACCTTCAAGCAAATGAAGGGAGGCAATAGTTATGGCATTGAGTCCTAAACGTGTTAAGTATAGAAAAGTTCAGCGTGGTAGGGTTAAAGGATGTGCTACTAGGTGTAATGATATTGATTTTGGAGAGTTTGCACTTATTTCTTTAGAACCTTTTTTGTTGACTAATAGACAAATTGAGGCAGCGCGTGTTGCTTTGAATAGAAAGATTAAACGTGGTGGTAAGTTGTGGGTTCGTGTTTTCCCTGATAAACCTTATACAAAAAAACCTGCTGAAACTAGAATGGGTAAGGGTAAGGGTGCTCCTGAGTATTGGGTGGCTGTGGTGAAGCCTGGCACTGTTATTTTTGAACTTGCTGGTATTGATAAGGCTTTGGCTGAAGAGGCTATGTGTTTAGCTGGTAGTAAGCTTCCTTTTAAGACCAAGTTTGCTGAGCAACTGATTGTTGATTGAGAGGAATGGATATGGGAAAGAAGTCAAAATTGAAGGATATGTCTTATCCAGAACTTGTTGCTAGACGTAA
The DNA here is from genome assembly GCA_905372205.1 of uncultured Treponema sp. GTDB lineage: Bacteria > Spirochaetota > Spirochaetia > Treponematales > Treponemataceae > Treponema_B. Next base: position 8,946 of record CAJPOH010000002.1, on the reverse strand, counting down.
AGAGTTGAAAGATAAGTATATGGATGTGAGGTTTCAGTGTATTGTAGGTCATGTTGATAACCCTTTGCAAAAGCGGACAATGCGTCGAGAAATTGCTAGGATTAATACTTTTATTGCTCAAAAAGAGAAAAGTGGTATCACGTTAGACTAGGAGTGTGAGTTATGGAAAATGAGAAAGTGATTAATAAATCTGGTAAACGTGAGTTTGTGGGTGTTGTTGTAAGTGATAAGATGGATAAGACTGTCGTTGTTGAAGTTAGGACAAAGAAGTTGCACAAGCTATATAAAAAGTATGTTTCGACATCTAAGAAGTATAAGGCACATGATGAAGAAAATACTGCTAATATGGGTGATACAGTGCGTATCATTGAGTGTCGTCCTATAAGTAAGGAAAAAACTTGGCGACTAGTTGAAGTTCTGGAACGTGTTAAGTAATCTGGTTAGGAGGACTTATGATACAGGTAGAGACTAGGCTGAATGTTGCAGATAACTCTGGAGCCAAACTTGCTGAATGTATTAAGGTGTTAGGTGGTTCTAAACGTAGATATGCAAGCATTGGGGATATTATAGTTGTAGCCATAAAAGAAGCTTTGCCAACTTCTTCGATAAAGAAAGGTACGGTAGAAAAGGCAGTTGTGGTACGTGTTTCTAAGGAGTATCGTCGTAAAGATGGGACGTATGTAAGGTTTGATGATAATGCCTGCGTAATCATTGATGATAACAAGAATCCTAAGGGTAAACGTATTTTTGGACCTGTTGCCAGAGAGTTGAGAGATCATGATTATATGAAGATTGTTTCTCTTGCCCAAGAAGTGCTATAGGAGAATAGAATATGAAACTACGTAAAAATGATAATGTTGAGGTTATAACTGGTAAGGATGTTAGCAAACGAGGGGAGATAATACGTGTTTATGCTGACAAAGATACTGTTTTGGTGCGTGGAATCAATATGGTTAAAAAAACTTTTAGACCAAGATCGCAACAAGATAGAGGTGGTATATCAGATATAGAAGCTCCTATACACGTTTCCAATGTTATGATTGTTTGTAAAAAATGTGGTAAGACTAGGGTTGGGTTTAAGATTGAAGATGGCAAAAAAACTAGAATTTGTCGTAAATGTGGAGAGGTGTTATAATGAGTGATTCTTTACCTCGTCTTAAAAAAATGTACTTAGAGAAAATTAAGGGTGAACTCATAAAAGAGTTTGGGTATACTACTGTTATGCAAATACCTAAAATTAAAAAGATAGTTGTGAGCATGGGGGTAGGCAGGGCTTTATCCAATAGGAAGCTTCTCGATGCAGCCGTTACTGATCTTGAGACTATTACTGGGCAAAAGGCTGTTAAGACCAAGGCAAGAAAAAGTATTGCTAATTTTAAGGTTCGTGAAGGGGCAGAAATAGGTGCTATGGTTACTCTTAGGGGTGACATTATGTATGAATTTCTTGACAGGTTTGTGAATGTTGCACTTCCACGTGTTAAAGATTTTCGTGGAATAAATCCAAATGGTTTTGATGGGCATGGAAACTATTCTGTTGGTGTTACTGAGCAGATTATTTTTCCTGAAATTGATTTTGATAAAATTGAAGAGATTTCTGGTCTTAACGTTTCTATGGTTACATCTGCTAAAACTGATGTGGAGGCGAAAGCTTTGCTCACTAAGTTTGGAATGCCTTTTAGAAAATAGGAGATATAATTATGGCAACTAAAGCGAAAATAAATCAAGCTAATGGCAAGGCTAAGTATCCAACTAGGCAGTATAATAGGTGTAAGGTTTGTGGACGACCGCGTGGTTATATGCGACGTTTTAACATGTGCCGTATTTGTTTTAGGGTTTTAGCAAGCGAAGGTAAAATTCCTGGTGTTGTTAAATCAAGCTGGTAGGAGGTGTTGAATGAGTATTTCAGATCCAATAGCAGATATGCTTACGAAAATTAGAAATGCATCCTCTGTAGGTCATGAATCGGTTGATGTTCCTTCTTCAAAGATAAAGTGGGAAATTATCAATATATTAAAAGAGGAAGGGTATATAAAGAATTTTAAGAAGATGACTAATGGTGGTTTTGATAGTATTAGGGTATTTTTGAAATATGATGATAGAGAAGCTTCTGTTATACATGGAATTGAAAAAATATCTACACCTGGTCGTCGGGTTTATTCAGGTTATAGAGAAATGCCACGTGTTTTTAATGGATATGGCACTTTGATTGTTTCAACATCGAAGGGTGTTGTTACAGGTAAGCATGCTACTGCTAATCAGCTTGGTGGTGAGCTTATTTGTAAGGTTTGGTAGGAGGGGACTATGTCTAGAATTGGAAAAATGCCTATTGCTATTCCTAATGGTGTGAAGGTTGAAGCAAAAGATGGTGTTTTGTTTGTGGAAGGACCTAAGGGGAAGCTCTCTCAAGTATATCGAACAGATGATGTTGAGTTGGTTATTGCTGATGGTAAGATTTCTTTGAAATGTAAAAATGATTCACTTCAAACAGGTGCTTATCATGGCTTATATAGAAGTCTTTTTAACAATATGGTTAAGGGCGTTAGTGAAGGTTTTTCGAGATCTCTTTTGATTAATGGCGTTGGTTATCGTGCTGAAGTTCAAGGAAAGCTTTTGATGCTGGCTTTAGGGTATTCTAATGATTTTTTTGTTGCTATTCCTGAAGGTATTGAAGTGAAAGTGGAGCAACTAAAGATAACTGTTTCTGGGATCTCAAAAGAATTGGTTGGTCATTTTGCTTCGCAGATACGTGCTTTACGTTTGACAGAGCCTTATAAAGGCAAAGGGATTCGTTATGAAGATGAGGTTGTTAAGCGTAAGGTTGGTAAGTCTGGTGTGAAGTAGGTTTAATGAAGAGAGGGTTGCTATGTTGAAAAAAAGTAATGATAAAATACGAAGACGACTTAAGAGAAAGTTTCATATAAGGAAGAGGGTGACTGGTACTTCTGGGTGTCCGAGAATGAGTGTTTTTAGAAGTAATAAGAATCTTTATGTACAGGTTATAGATGATGATGCATCTTCTACACTAGCTTCTATTTCTACGCTGGAGAAGGATTTCTCTTCTCTTAGACCAAATGTAGATACAGGAACAAAGTTGGGGACAGAGTTGGGTAAGAGACTTATAGAAAAAAATATTACTTCTGTTGTTTTTGATAGAAATGGTTATTTATATCATGGAGTGATTAAAGCTATAGCCGATGGTGCGAGAAGTGCAGGAGTTAAGTTTTAGGAGTATATATGAATCAACAAAAAGATGCTAAACATGAAAATGCACAACATACGGAAAAAGAACTTGTAGAGAAGCTTGTTAAATTGAATAGAACTGCTAAGGTTGTTAAAGGTGGTCGTACTTTTTCTTTTTCTGCTCTCACTGTGGTTGGTGATAAGAAGGGACATGTCGGGTATGGTTTTGGAAAGGCTAATGATGCTAGTGATGCAATAAGAAAGAGTATCGAGAAGGCGAAAACAAATATGGTATCCTTTACACTTAAGGACGGAACTGTACCACATGAGGTGCAGGGATGTTTTAAGGGTTCATCGGTGTTATTGAAGCCGGCACGTTCGGGTACTGGTATTATTGCTGGTGGTACTGTTCGTGCTATAATGGAAGCTGCAGGTGTAGCAGATGTGCTTTCTAAGTCTTTGGGATCTAGCTCAGCTATTAATGTTGTTAAGGCGACTTTTAAGGCAGCTTCTCTACTTATGGATGGAAAGAGGGTTGCTAAAGGAAGGGGTAAACCCATAATGGAAGTTTGGGGGTAGTGATATGAAAAAAGTGGTTGTACGTCTTGTTAAGAGTACGATAGGGCAGAGACATCACTCACGTGCTACAGTTCGAGCATTAGGACTAAGAAAAATAGGTTCTAAAGTGGAGCATGAGGCAAATCCTGCAATTATGGGAATGGTGAGATCTATTTCACATCTTGTTAAGTATGAGGAGTTAGATTAATGGGTGAGTTTGATTTAGTAATGCCTAATGGTGCTAATAAGAAAAGAAAAATACTGGGGCGTGGTTCTTCGTCTGGTTGGGGAAAGACAGCTGGTAAAGGTAATAAAGGTCAGAAGGCTCGTTCTGGAGGAAAGGTTTATGCTGGGTTTGAAGGTGGGCAAATGCCACTTTATCGACGTCTTGCTAAGAGAGGTTTTTCAAATTATCCTTTTTCAAGGGAGTATGTAGTTGTCAACCTTTCTCTCCTTGAAAATAAGTTTAGTGATGGTGAAATTGTCGATAATGCTTCACTACACAAGAAAGGTCTCTTGAAGAAAGTAACCTCTATGGTTAAGATATTGGGTGATGGAGAGCTTACAAAGAAGTTGTCTTTCAATGTTAGTGCTGTCTCTGCTTCTGCAAAGGCTAAGATTGAAAAAACAGGTGGCAGCATTAATTTATCTCAAGTTTAGGTGGTGAAAAATGGCTAGAGGTGTGATTGCTAATATACTTGGTATAAAAGATTTGCGTAAGCGCATGTTTTTTACTATAGGTGTGTTAGCAATTTTTAGATTGGGTTCTGTGCTTACGGTGCCCGGTATTAATCCTAGCGTTTTATCGGGTTATTTTAAATCTAATAATAACGCTTTTGTCGACCATATGAATTTTTTTGTTGGGGGAGCTTTTTCACATTTCTCTGTATTTATGTTGGGTGTTATGCCATACATATCAACGCAGATATTAATGCAATTGGCTATGGTTATTTTTCCTTCAATGAAGAAGATCGCAGAAGATGATGGTGGTAGAAGAAAGATACAAACATGGACCAGAATAATTACTGTTTTCGTTAGTTTGTTGCAATCTATGGGTGTTACGGCGTATGCTCGTAGTATAAGCGGTGCTATAATCAATGATAGCTGGAGTACGGTGGCAATAATGATGATTGCAGTTACTACAGGCACTATGATCACTGTCTGGCTTGGCGAGCAAATTACTGCAAGAGGTATCGGAAATGGTATTTCGATGTTGATTTTTGCGGGTATTGTTGCAAGGTTGCCAGAGGCTATATGGAATCTCGGAAAAGGGGTTTCTAGCCATGATTTAAATTTGGTGTTTGTTTTGATTGCTTTTATTATGTTCATAGGGATAATTGTTTTGGTGGTTTATGAGCAACAAGGTCAGAGAAAGATACCTGTTCATTACGCTAAACGTGTAGTTGGTAGAAAAATGTATGGTGGACAAAATGTTTATATACCTTTTAAGATTAACCCTTCAGGTGTCATACCCATAATTTTTGCTTCTTCGTTCTTGACTTTCCCATTGCAATTAGCAACGACTTTTGCACCAAATGTTGGTTTTTTGAGGAGTTTGGCTAATTTCTTGACACCTGATGGATGGGTATATAATATTTCTTATGTGGTGTTGATAGTGTTTTTTGCCTATTTTTATACGCAAGTTACACTTAATCCGACAGAAATGGCGAAGCAAATCAGAGAGAATGGTGGTGCGATACCTGGTATCAGAACTGATAAAACTGAGGAATATTTGCAGAGAATATTGGTAAGATTAATTTTGCCGGGGTCTTTATATCTTGCAGCTATTGCTGTATTACCAACCGTTATTCAGTGGGCTTTTTCTTTCCCTCGTGATGTTGCTATGTTGATGGGGGGTACTTCGCTACTGATTCTAGTTGGTGTGGATTTGGATACAATGGCACAAGTTGAAGCACAATTAAGGATGCATCATCATTCAGGCTTGTTGAAGAAGGGTAAGATTAGACCTAGAAACCTTTAGTTTTTAGGTGAGGAGTAAGAAAAATGAAAGTTCGTACTAGTGTTAAACCTATTTGTGATAAATGTAAGATTATCAAACGTAGTGGGATTATAAGAATAATTTGTTCTAATCCAAAGCATAAGCAAAGGCAAGGTTAAGACATTTAAGGAGAGGATAGATGGCTCGTATAGCGGGAGTAGATCTCCCAAATAAGCATGTTAATATTTCATTAACTTATATTTATGGTATTTCAAGGTCGTCAGCTGCGAAGATTTGTCAAAAATCTAAGATTGATCCGATGCGAAAGATGAATGATTTAAATGAAAGTGAATTAGCAGTCATTAGAGAGATTATTGATAAAGAGTACAAGGTTGAAGGTAGGCTACGTACTGAAGTTGCTTTGAATATAAAGCGTCTTCAGGATATTGGTTGCTACAGGGGACAAAGACACAGAAAAGGTTTACCTGTACATGGCCAACGTACTAGAACAAATGCTCGTACAAGAAAAGGCAAGAAAAAGACTGTTGCCGGAAAGAAGAAGTAGTTTTTATTGGAGGTTGAGGATATGGCTGTTACAAAGAAAAGAAAAGAGAAGCGAACTGTATATGAAGGAAATGTTTATATTCAGGCAACTTTTAATAATACTATCATAACTGTTACAGATCTTAAGGGTGGAGTCTTGTCTTGGGCTTCTTCTGGACTTTTGGGTTTTAATGGTGCTAAGAAATCTACACCGTTTGCTGCACAGTCCGTTATGGAAAAGGCAATGCAGATGGCACAGCCAAGCGGTATACGTGAAGTTCATGTGTTTGTGAAAGGACCAGGTGTTGGACGTGAGGCTGCTATTAGGATGCTAGGAACACTGGGATTGAAAGTTAAGTCTATTAGTGATGTTACTCCAATTCCTCATAATGGTTGCAGACCTAAGAAGATGAGAAGGATATAAGGTATGCCTCGCAAGAATCTTTTAAAAGGGTTTAAGAAACCTAAATCTTTGGACTTTGAAAAATCAGAATTGACCAGGACATATGGTAAATTTGTGGCTTCCCCTTTTGAGACAGGTTTTGGTACTACTGTTGGGAATACTTTAAGGAGAATTCTTCTTTCTTCTATACAGGGATATGCAATATCTGCGGTGCATATTATTTCCTATAATGAAGATGGGGTGGCACACACGATTTCAAGCGAGTTTGAAAATATTCATGGAGTTTCTGAGGATACCTTGGAGGTATTAAGTCAATTAAAGCATCTTGATATAAAGCTTCCTAATGACGTTGAGCAAGAAACCTTTTTGTTTGAATTTTCTGGCGAGAAGGTTGTTATGAGTAGCGATTTTAATCGAGAGGGTGGAATGGAGATTCTGGGTGAACCTTTTGAGATTATGCACCTCATGAAAGATGCTCGTATTGAGTTGGAACTTCAAGTTGATTTATCTCGTGGTTTTGTCCCAGCTGATATGAATGCTAAGTATGTTGATGTTATTGGCACTATAGCTTTGGATGCTGTTTATAGTCCTGTAAAGAGGGTTACATACACGATAGAACCTTGTCGCGTGGGTCAACGTAGTGATTATGATAAATTAATCCTTGAAATATGGACGAATGGTACTGTTACTCCTGAAGATGCATTGGGGGAAGCAGGAAAGATTGCAAAAGAATATTTTAGTGTTTTTATTAACTTTGATGAAAGCGAGCTAGAGTCTGAAGAAGATGTTGAGAAAAAGGATGAGGCTATCTCTGAGTTATTGGCCACTCCTGTTGAAAAACTTGAGCTTACTGTGCGAGCTATGAATGTTTTAAACAAAGCAAATATAAAAACAATTGGGGAATTGGTTAAGAAGACGGAGAGTGAAATTTCAGGCATGAGGAATGTTGGACAAAAATGTTTAACTGAGATTCAAGAGAAATTGCGTGAGTTTAACTTGCAGTTGGGGATGACTGAGTATAGTCATTTAAGGGATAATATTATAGTTAATAAACAAAAGGAAGAGACAGATGAAGCATAGAAATGGTTTTAATCCGCTTTCTCGTACGACATCGCATCGTCGTGCATTGCATAGAAATATGGTTACTTCTTTATTTAGATACGAGAGAATAACTACTACTAAGCAAAAAGCAATGGAAGTGCGTAGGACAGCAGAAAAGTTAATTACATCGGCTAAGACAGATAATGTTAATAATAGAAGAAAAGTGGCACGATATGTTTATGATGAAGCTGTTTTGGCTCGGTTATTCACAGAAATTGGACCTAGAATGAAGGATAGAAATGGTGGTTACACTCGTGTTCTAAAGCTTAGGACTAGGGTTGGTGATACTGCTGATGTTGCTATTTTGGAACTTGTGGATTTCTCTATTGATAATGATAGCTTAAACTTGAAGAAAAAGGTTGTTGATACAGCTGATGCTAATAAGAAGGTGATATCTGAGAAGACATCTCATGTTAAGCATGGTAAGGATGTTAGTAAACCTTCGAAGCAAGGAAGCGAAGCCCATGATGGGCAAGTAAGGAGGTTCAATCGTGTCAAAGGCTCATAGAGGAAAAGGAATAAAAAGTGTTCCAAATAGAGGGCGTGGTAGGTGTCCTCTGTGTCATAGTACTGGTGTTAAATTGCTGTATGAAAATGAAGTAGATGGTGAAAAAAAGAGTGTTTGTAAGATTTGTCATGCAAATTTAAAAAATCATACTGCTTAAAGTCTTGCGTATGAAAAGCCTGCTGGAAGTAGCAGGCTTTTTTTATGAGCTTTTAGTATGAAAAGATGGGTAATATTATATAATAGTTTTGGTGGAAGGGTAGTGTCGAGGTGGAATGTTTAATTCATAAATCTTCTTTACTTTCTCAGGTTGCTATAAGTTACGGATGGATGGTGACTTATCTAAGAAAGCTCTGATTAATTGTGATTAGCAAATTAATCAGGTCTAACCCTACTTTACACGGGATTTCATATAAGTTACGGTACATCAATGATGTACCGTAACAGGATGAGGAAAACGCAGAATTGCCATGCTTGAAAAGCCTACTAGACAAAATCTCTGTTAATTGTTTTGTCGAGATAATAACTAAGATGTCTGAAGAGACAAAAATAAAAGAAGATGAATAAAAAATGGTATTAAGATTTAAAGAAGTAATAATTAATTGTGATGAGCGGATTAATTTATGAGTCAAGCTTAAAAGATAGATCGTTTTGAGTAAATAAAAATGGATATTTGTTGTTGTGCTAAATTAGTGACATTTTAACCTAAACTACAAC
>CAJPOH010000001.1 GCA_905372205.1 uncultured Treponema sp. | reverse complement strand
CAGAACTACTAGTGAGTATCTTTAAAATCAAATATAGTAAAACTTTCTAACGAAATTTCAAAATGATATTCTATAAGCCCAATGATCAACCACCCATTATTTTATCTTTCTTTTTTAACAAGACAAAAATACATAGGTCCTATTCCATCATTAACATCAGGTGAATACATAAATCCATGCCTTGTTGCCACAGGTTCTTTTTTGAATGCTTTTATGTTAGACTTTTCATGCACAATACTTGCATTTTCATACTTTTTTAGCAAGCGATCAACTACACAATCATTTTCCAAATCCAACAATGCACAAGTGGAGTAAACTAAAATACCTCCTTCTTTAAGCATCAAAAAAGCTGATGAAAGTAGAGACCATTGACGAATACTCAATTGTTTAGGGCGAGAAGGTGACCATTCATTCAGAGCCTTTTCACTGTGTAAAACATGACGCTCCGAAGAGCAAGGGGCATCAAGCAAAATCCTATCGAATTTTGAAAGAGAAAACCTAGCCATTTTGGCAGCATCATAACCTGTGATAGTGATTCTTTTTTTCGTTTCATCATTTACGTGTTCTTCAATTACGCAGATGAGCCTGTTACGTCTAAGCCTAGACAACTCATTCGCTTGAAGGCTAACTTTATCTCCTAAAAGATTAGATAGAACGAGGGTTTTACCACCAGGAGCTGCACACATATCAAGAATAAGTCCCTCATCTAATCTAGGTAAGGTTTTTCCCACAACAATGCTTGCTTCATCCATATAATATGGCTTTTTAAGATTTTCGCTATAGCAAAGAGGAGAAGAAGAAACGAGCAAAGCCTCACGCAAAGACGACCACCTACCACCAAAAATACTTGAATAGTAGGTATCAAAAGCTTCTTTTCCCTTCTTTGTTTCTTTCATTAAAGTTTTTACTCTGCTGGAGGATAGTAAAAAGTTTCATCACGTCCAGAGCGATTCAAAAGACGTACTTCTACTTCTACAGGCAAAAATCTTCTTCCAAAGTCTGAATCCATACTAGAAGTGTAAGAAAGTTTATATAAACCAGTTTGAAACTTTGATATTCTAGAAATAAGAGGCATAAGTCCTTCGTTTACATATATGTAGCTAGCTTCTCCACCTGTTTTCTTTATTAGGTAGGCAAGCTCATCACAAGGCGAGCCTTCTTTAAGAGATATTGAATAAAATCTGATATTGTTATTTGCCATATAAGAAGAAAGTTCATTAAGCCCATAAGTTCCAAAGTTTTCCTCTTTCAAGTCATTAAAACTCAAAAAAATCACAGCACGTCTAGCTTGAGCGTTCAATAGAGAAGAACTTGCAAGACGAAGCCCTAAATCAAATTTCCAGTTATCTGAAGCTTCTCCCTTAAAACGCGGAATGTAATCTATAATGTTTTCAGGAAAATATTCACCTTCTTTATTTGGATGACTTGTGGCAGAAAATATAGAAATCTTTCCTTTTCCTCTCATTGCAAGAGCAATTTCTTTTATAGCTTTGTCTACTGCTACTTTTTCTCCATCCATTCTAGGAGATCTTTCTAAAAGAATTGCAATATCACAGCCCTCTCCAAAAAAGCCAGCCCCATCGAGAGAATAATCAAGCACAGAGTTATGATTTTCTGTAACAGTAAAATTAAGGCCTTCAAGCCCTACAATCTGTTCCCTATTCCTATTTTCCACCAACACTTCCATTTCAACTTTTGGGAAATTATTAGAAAACACTCTTTTTATGGTAACAAAAAAGCCACCAGCAAGTTCACTAATCCTACTAGTTACTTCAACTGTCTCATTCTTAAAATCAGCTAGAAGAATGTTTCCATTTGCATCAGGGGTAGCACAGGTAATCTTTGTGGGAGCATTACCTAAACTCACTAACTCATGAATTATTGCAAGCTTCACGTCAACAAGATATGCCTTTGAAAGAGAAGAAAGGAGTATGTTTCCATTCCACTCACGCATAGATTCAATTGCCTTAAAGCTATTTTCAGATAACAATTCTTCTATGTAGTTTCCTGCCGTGTCAAAAACATAAATAGCACCTTTAATTGAATCTGCAACATAGACAAAATCCCCTATTACGCAAAGCCCTGAAGGAGCTATAAAACCTGAAAAACTATCGTTTTTTTCACCAAAATGAAAAAGAGGTTTACCTTCAAAAGAAAAAACAGAAACACGAGCATTACCAAAATCCGCTACATAGATATTGTTATAAAAATCTGTAGCTAAAAATTGAGGGCCTAAAAGTTGTCCTTCATTAACCCCACTTTCACCAAAATATCTCACAAACTTGCCTTCTTTTGTGAGGACAGAAATTCTATCCGAAGCAAATTCCGATACTAACATATGATCATTTTTGGTTCTTATTATGTCAAAAGGGCGATCAAAACCTTCTATAGGACCTTTTGTCCTATCAACTATCTTTCCATTCACATCAAAATGAAGCACTTCGTTAGAACCATAAGCTGTAGCCCAAAAACTTCCATCTTCCATTGCAACAGCAGAAAGAGGTTGTCTAAAAATATGTTTATCTTGAAAAGTTGAAATAAAACCAATAGATTCGCTGAACTTTAAATTATCCATCAAATCCATCGAGAACATGCGACGTTCTCTTACCACTTCAGCCTTATTCTTTAGAAGAATACCTCCATGATTTGCTTTAATTGCAACATCCCATTGTTGCAAACATGCATCTTCAAGACCTGAACTATAATAAGCTTTTCCAAGCCATTCCAAAATAATGGGTTCATCAGGCAAAATAGAAAGTGCTTTTTCAAAAAGCAAAATGGCTTCATTATAAGATGCCTTATAATAAGACTGCACACCACGCCTAAATTCTTCAAAAGCTATTTGACGGTCCTGAGATGTGGGAGGCGGGAAAAAACTATTTTCAGTTGCTGTTAAAACGCTAAGAAAAAGGAAAAAAGCTATAATTAATCTCTGTTTCACTTAAACATTCCCCTTTTTTGAAGTTTGGATAATCTCTGCATGTTTATTTATTATTGCATTGCCAGCAAGTTCTTTTCTTGCCTTTTTGATAAAAACATTTGCTTCTCTTATGGCACCACTTTTGAAATATGCCCATGCTAACGAATCCAGATATGCAGGATTTGTCGGCTCTTTTTCTAATGCTCTTTTGCAATATACAATTGCCTTTGCCAAGTCCTTTTCGCTATCTGCCAAAACATACCCCAAGCCATTTAATGCGTTGGAATTATTTTTATCAATTTCTAAAGCCTTCCTATAGTAATCAAGTGCATTTTTAACATCTTTATGCTCATAGGCAACATAGCCCATAGACGAAAACACTTGCACAGACTCATAACCTGCATCTAGTAACTTGGAAAGTTCAAATTCTGCAAGACGAGTCCTATTTGTTTTTGCATATATTAAAGCCAAAACCAAACGACATTGATAAACTCTAGCAACATCAGAACCTTGAGTTACCACTTGCTCAAGATAGGCTAAAGCACTTTCATAGCTAGAAAGCTTTGCGTAAATAAGCCCAATATAATACGGAAGATCCCCTTCCCCCTCTGCCCCATTTGGCTTGTATTGTAAGAAAAATGTTAAAGCTGCTTCGTAGTCTTTTGCTTTATAAAGCTTAATTCCTTCCCTTAAAGAACTCAAAGTCAATTCCCTCCCTCAAAAAGCTAGTACCCTAATTATCCTCTTTTTGCCTGCTTTTAAAACTATTCCATCTTTTAAAAGATCGTTTAGAGCAACAGTCATTTTAATGTCTTTTACCAATTCTCCCTCTAAGAATGCTCCACCTTGCTCAATCAATCTTCTTGCATCGCTTTTGGTTTTGGCTAGTGAAGAAAACACAAACAAGTCTACAATATTGATCTCATCAGAAAGTTTAGCTTTTTCGATAGAAATTGTAGGCATTGCATCACGCGACATATCCTTTCCAAAAGCTGCCTTAGAGGCTTTGAGTGCATTATCGGCATTTTCTTTTTTATGTATAAACTTTGTTATTTCGTATGCTAGACATTCTTTTGCACCATTGATATCTTTCAAAATCATCTGGTCAATCTCTTGCACAGAAAGACGCGTAAAAATGAGTAGTGAAGAACGGACATCAGCATCTGCAATATTTCTCCAATACTGAAAAAATTGGTATGGACTAACCAAATTGCTATCCAAAAATAATGCTCCACCTTCTGTTTTTCCCATTTTCTGCCCTTCACTATTAAGAAGAAGAGGAATGGTAAACGCTTGCACCTCACCTCCTCCCTTTCGTCTTATTAAATCACTACCTGCAACCATGTTACCCCATTGGTCATCTCCACCAAGTTGAATTTTCACACCATAACGTGTATTGAGGCATAAAAAATCATAGCTTTGCAAAAGTTGATAGTTAAATTCTAAAAATGATAAACCTGTTTCCATTCGTCTTTTATAGGCTTCAAACGAAAGCATTTTATTGACAGAAAAATGAGAACCTACGTCTCGCAAAAAGTCTATATAATTTAAGTCTCCAAGCCATTCTTTATTGTTGGCAAAGACAAGATTTTCACTATCCACAGCAAGAAAACTCATTATTTGCTTTTTTATGCTTTCAACATTAGCATCAATTTCCTCGTATGAAAGCATTTTTCTCGTTTGTGTTTTTCCTGAAGGGTCGCCAATTCTAGCAGTTCCACCTCCAAGCAAAATAACTGCCCTATGCCCAGCCTCACATAAATATTTGAGAGCAATTAAAGGCATAACATGACCTATATGCAAACTTTTGAAAGTGGGGTCAATTCCAACATAAAAGCTTAATTTCTCTCCATCCAATAACGATGAAAGGCTTTTTTCATCTGTGCATTGACCAAACAACAACCTAGTCTTTAATAATTCTAATACATGGTTCATAATAGTCAAAAATATATATACTATGTATAAAATATACAAGTGCCTATTTTTTTTTAAGAAGTACCAAGTCAAAAAGGTTCAGGGATTGCACATTATAAATATCGTTAAAAGAAGTACTATTTAATGAAACGCACGAATTAAAGCTAGGCTACTGCCAGCGACAGCTACTAGGCGTACTGCTAGCGTAGCATCAGGGGCTTTTAGCCCCTGCGACGAGAGGAAATTTGTTGGAATGTGGCTACAGCCGTAGCCACAACGTGCCAGGAGCTAAAGCTCCTGTGATGTAAGGAAATTTGTTATATATGTGATTGCTACGCAATCACAACATGTCAAGGTGAAACTTTGTTTCATCTTGTGATGAAAGGGAATTTGTTTAAAAGTGGTCGTATTCACGACCACAGCATATCCACTCCTTACGGAGTGGCGACGTAAGGAAATTTGGAGTGCGACAGCATTCGCTACTCACAATTAATAAGCACCTCCTTAAACTCTTAGTTTAGATGGCTTTTAATAAAAGCGTCCCTTTATCAGATAGAAAACAAAAAAGGTCTTGTAGACCCCCTACAAGACCTCAAAAAACTTATTCGAGTGTTCGGCTAAGCCTTATTCCATATTGGTCATATCTACCACAAAATGCAGGATTATTGGAGCTTACCACACATCTATGTGCTTCATCACAAAAAGCTCCACCAACAGCATATACAGTATAATCTACCTTTGCCTCATTAGAGCTTCCATTTTGCTTACTCCATGTGTTTGTCCAAGAGGCAACGTTACCTGCAAGATCATAAAATCCTAAATCTGTAGGAATCTTTTCTCCTATAGGGTGAGTCTGTAATTCTCCATCTATTACAGAGTTAGCCAAAATCCAAGCCACTTTTTCAATTTCACTTCCTTCAGTTCCATAACCATTAGAGCCTGCAGCAGTATCTTTATTACCAAAATAATAAGTGATTCCACCATGCACTAGAGTGCTTGAAGTGCAATGTTTACTCATTGTTTTTCTAAGTCTTGAGGCGAACTCCCATTCTTCTGTGTCAATAAGTCTATAACCAGACTTTGTTTCATCACCAAACTTTGCTTGTTTTGCTGTGAGAACAGCAACTTTGATGTACATATCTCTTATTTTTTCCCATTGAGCATTAGTATATGAATGGTAATCATGGTTTTCAATTGCGTCACGCAAAGCAAGAGCATTTATATCATCTTTTGAAAGTGTTGCATTAACAGTGATAGTTGGTGTAAAAGTAGTATATAAGTTATAGTCTGCTCCAGTAGTTGGATAATGCCAATCCACATCAATCTTTCCTTTTTCAGGCTTATAATAAGCTGGTGCAAAACCTTTCATCTCGCTATACATGTTGCACCAAACAAGTGCACCATGAGGAGTAATAGAAGAAACGGGCATCATTCCACTACCATCTGGATGTCCTGAGCCAAATTCTTCTTTAGGCTTTCTTATCGAACCATTTTGTCCACTTGCCTTAAGCTTATCTATATTTGTATAACCTTTATTTTTCCCCGCACCTGTAAGAGCCCAATCACACACATCATTAAAAAGCTTATATGTTACAGGGAACTGACCCACTTCAAACTTCCTATTAATAGTCTTGTCATTTTCATCTTTGAGTCCACTCTTAAATGTAACACCTCCTGCCTGCATAGGAAGTTCAATCATCTTTTCCCACTCTGCATCATGCATAATTTCTACTTGATTCCTATATTCTGCATAAGCATCATCTTGAGGCACATAAAAAGTGATTATATTTTTAACGCCTGCCTTCAAATATACCTTATCTTCTTCAGAACCTTTCAATAAGCAATCAACAGTAAGCTTAGTATTATCTGGCTTCTTAAACGTTGCTTTGATATCTCCTTTTTTCACAAAAGTAGTCATAGTGTCAACAGTATGCGTAAAAGGAGAGTTTATATCTTTGTCTTCACCAAAAACAGAAATCTTTTCAAGAACTAAAGGCACATTTGCTCTAACGACAGTAATAGTTGCCTCAAAGTCTCTGTAAGCTTTTTGTTTTGCAGCAACCTTCACCTTAAAGCTTTTAGGTGTTGAAACTTCAAGATTAGTAAGAGGTAAGCCCTCATAGGTAGGTTGTATGGCAGAAAGTTCTGCTCCTTCAATATACTCTCCCCTAAAAGTTATTGTCACATCACTAGCCTTAATTTCAGTCTTTGAGTTTTTAACATTCACTCTTAACTTTTTAAGATCAGTATCTCCATCTTGGTCAATAATTGAAACACTGTCTATATGAAGACTAGGAGTTTCAAAAGTGATGTCAAGCTTATATTCACCAGCCTTGTACAAGCCAGCTTTTTCTGGCACTTTAATAGTTACATGTGCTACATCCTCAGGTTTTAACGCAGGCTTACCATCAACACCAGGCAAACCTTCCCAAGAGACCGCCATTTCAGGCACATCCTTATCAAATTGAATGCTGATATCCCCATAGTGTTCTCCTTGAGGCGTTGTCATAGGTTTTGTAACAGTAGGTCGAGGAATACGCACAGTGTAAGGTGTTTTACTCAAATCTGCCCTCACCCCATGACACATTATTTCCGTTACTCTGGGGGGAATCAATTCTCTAATTGCTGTTATCTCACCACTTTTGTAGGGCTTGTAGCCTGAAGGTGGAGTTGAGACTACAATCTGAAACTTTGCCTCATTTGTTTTTCCAATACGAAACCTATCAGGCTCCATTTTCCAATTAACACCTTGAACAGTAGTTCCTCCTTCATCAGTGAAAACAATATTATCAATGTCTTCAAAAGTTACTGTCTGCTTTGTTACGGATATTCTATTATTTTCTTTGTCGTATACGCTATCACCAATTTTAAAGCTAGAAAGCACCAGTGATTTTGCACCATCGTTTTGTCCTCCCTGATCATGTTTACACGAAAAAGCAAAAAGAGCAAGGATTAAAATTATAGAACTAATTTTTAATATCTTATTCATCAACTACACTCCTTATAAAAAAAGCGTCTTTGCATTTAATACAAAAACGCCCATAAATCTATCTGATAGAAAAAGCCAATCTAAAACCAGTAGCAGCAAAACCGTGTGTTCCACCGCCCAAAGTACCACTCCCACCCCAAGGGGGTATAATACCGCGAGCACCTTCTTGAAACCAACCATCCTTACCAAATTCATCCTTTTTATCAAATGACGAACCGCCAATCACTTCCAACCACATATCGCCTGACTTAGATTTCGTATCTGTGCATTCATCTGCATTTCCCACAATATCATAAAGCCCCAAAGTGTTTGGTTTTTTAGTACAAATGGGATGCAATGCTCTTGAGTTTCCCGAATCTTTAACATAATAGTGTGTTACTTCGTCTAAGTTATTGCTTCCAGGAAACATAAAGTTCCAAGCTTCATCATTTGGATTTCCACCACGCCCTGCAACAATCCATTCAAACCTAGTTGGAAGACGATATCCCGTTGCTTCCCTATCAATCACAATGCTATGAGAAAAATCAAGTGCTTTTTGAAACTTCACAGCCGTATCAGGTGGTGGAGGAAAACCAAATATTGGAAAATCTACATGTATACCTTTAAATGGCATTCCATTTTCAGCGAATTTATAAACATAAGTAAGAGGAACATAGCCTTCTTCATTACTGTGCTTTTCATTCATATAGTCAACCAAAGCATTGCACCAAGCCCACATATCATACGGACTCATACTGACAGCAGGATATAATTTCTCATCATCTTCAGGAAAAGGCTTTGTATCTGTATTGGAAACAAAATAAGCACCATTTTGCCCATCATTATTAAAGTGATAACCGTGTAGTTTAGCCCAGTCCCGAATTTCTTTCCAAACAGGATATACCACTTCGGTACGACCCATTGCAAAAGGCTCAACATGAATCTCAGGATAGTCTTCCCAATCAAAATAGTCTAGCCATTTATCTTTAGAAATCATCAAATGATCTTCGATAACAGAGACAAAAGAAAACTTATGCTTTTCTGTAAAGAATACTTCAATATTTAAATCCTCTTTAACCTCTAGTGTAGCTATGTTTCTTCCCCAAAGAGTTCTTTTTCCATTAATTTTATAATAGTCTACTACAGATGTATTATTTGAAGGATTAGCAGTAAGACTCAAAAGAGTACCATCTGAGATTTTAGCACCTTGGGCAATTTGATTATTTTCTTCATCGACAATACGCAAAAAACCGGCTTGTGGATTAACAAAATTAACAGTGTGTTTATGATTTCTCATGCTTATCTCAATTTCTTGAGATAACTTAGTGCTATTCACAACAACTTTTGCAGTCTGTCCCCCTTCAATCTTCAATGGAAGAGGACTAATACTAAAGCTTGCTTTAGTATCCGAAAGAATTACATTAAAATCACTTTTATCTAAAGCTCTCGATGTATACGGAATAGTAACCTTCCATTTCTCTACATCAACAGTTTCAGACGCAATAGCAATACTTCTGATATAAACTTTTTTTTGTTCTACATGACTTCCTTCATTTTCTGCATTATGCTTGCAAGAAAACAAAAGAAGAAGACCAAAAAGCCACACAATTTTTTTCACCATGTTTTTCCTCCTAATATTCAAAATGCGGATATCTCGTAGAGAAATACCCGCACTTTGAAAAACCTTAACTCTTCTTTACAATCTTGAATTTACGGGTGAATACATTTGCTGTGAAGTCTTTGCCTGGTTCCAAACTCTTCATATAAAGAGGTATTGAAACTTCCATTTCAGTGTTAAGAGCTGCATCTTTAAGAGAACTCACATCGACAGTAAATCTATTATCATGACGGTAATTATCAGGGTCATTTACACAAATAAACTCACTTATAGGTGGTTTTGCATCATCATTAAACAAATGATATTCCATCCGTCCTGTTTGCCACTCAAAAGTTGTTGCTCTGAAATACAATTTATCTTCTTTAATTTTGCTATAATCTATTTCAGCTTTGTCAACAACTAGCATACTCTTATCCCATCCATTATTCCAGCCTACCTCGTTAGCAAGCTTGGTATAATTACACATAACGTCCAATCTTCTAAAATTTTGTTCCCAAGGAGTTTTAACAGTATTATCACATGCTTGCCCCTTAGTTGATTTACTTCCGTCTTCTGAGATAACCCAAAGATACACACTAATACCATAATCTTTCTTGTCAGGATCTTCAAAATTAAGCGTGGTACACCACTTACTTTTTCCAAGATTAGTTGGTTGTTCAGTAAACTGTAAGAAATGAGAAGCATATTGCCCATTTTCTTCTTGATTATCTGCCAAAATCTTATCACGTTCTGTAGCATTTGTGTCATGCCTATACCAAATGCCTTTCACCTTTGCTTTTGGATTTTTTGTTTTAACAGCAAAAGTGTAGCTTTGTATGCTATAGTAATTGTAGAATAGTTGAGCTGTATCAACTGGGTGATATTTTTTACCTATCTCAATAAATTCCATCTTTTGAGAATCACTGCCTTCAGGGCTTCTCCATTCAGTACTAGTCTTATCAAACTTGGGTTGCTTAATTTTAAGAGTAGGAAGATTATTTTCAGATAATGTACGACCTGTTTCATCCACACCTGCCATAGAAATATTTAAGGTGTAAACATGGTCTTGTTTCATCTTGTCTCCCCCAAAGACAAAAATAGCATTGTTATTCTTCCCTCCCATGCCTTGCTCACTTGTAAACCTTGTTTCTTTCACTATCTTATCAGGATCAGCAAAAGGCTTATTCATCACTTCAACACCATTGACCTTGATACTGGTAAGCTCTTTTACATTTCTACCGAGAAGCACATATAGCTTTGCTTCATCTGAAGTCATAACAACAGCACCTTCCGCATCTGGTTTTTTCTCAATATCACCATATTCAAACCTATGCGAATAAAAGGCTAATGGATCATCTTGTGCTGAATATCTAAGAGAAATTATCATTGTTGTGTCTGTTCTTCCTTCAGCACTTAAAACGATCTTAAATGTTGTATTTTCCATCCCTGTGTCTTTAAGTTTTAAGCTAGCTATTGCTTCCCTATCAGTAATTGTAAATTCAGGAGTTTTGCCATCAGCATCTTTATAATCTTGAACTAATACATCTTTTAGTTCAACATCTTTAGAAATCAACTTTAGTTTTACATTTGGAGAATAAAGCCTGTGTCCATCTTGCAAGGCTACAAAAGGTTTACCCTCAGCCTGAACTTGAACTTGTGCTTCAATGAACTGGACAAGTACAAAAGTAACATTGAGGTCTATGTCATCATTAGGCTTAGAACCATCTTTGTTAGTGCCTTCAATATGCAACTTAACAGTTTTCTTCTCTCCTGTTTTTTGTAGTGCAGGAGTAAGAGTGTATGTCGCAATATATTCTTCGTTTTCACCGGGCTTTTCCGTTTTTATCTCTACGTTTGTATCATTAGCCGTAACCTTGGTTAATTTTGAATCTCTAGCTTTGAAAACTTTCACTGTAATTTTTGGCTCTGTCGTTGTACACTTATTAAATTCCACATTTCCAGACATAACCTCAGCGTCAGTTAATTCCTTTCCCTGACCTCTTCCTGTTGCATCAACCGATATCACTGCATTAACCTTATTTGTATATGTTAGAGAGAAAGGATTAAGTTGTAAATCTTTGCAAGAATCTGCTTGGAAAGTGAATAAAATGTTTTTTACGGCATTCTTTTCAAATATAAGCTCATGTTTAATAACTTTTTTATCTTCTTTAGTTGGTTGTAAAATAGTTTCTTTTCCATTAACAACCATAATTGCTCGTGTTAGTTCTTTATCTACAGTTATGTTAAATTCAACCTTACCACTTTCACCAGAAAATCTCCATGATTGAATTCCTTCTATCACCTTATCTATAACGTTACTTTTACCAATCATTAAAGATTCTACAGTAATTATAGGCAAAACAGTTTCGTCAAGTTCCTTCACCATAAATTTGAATGTTTCACTAACACTTCCTTGCCTTACAGTGATAACCATTTCTTTATCTGTAGTAGTGATGCCTTGCACTTCTTCGCAAATGCTACGAACTCCACCATTCCCCTGTTCATTAAATTGACCAAATGCAACATTTATCCCTTGCAGTTTAGCATCAAGCTCAACACCGTCCCCATCAAGACCATCTTTTAGAAAAACTGCCATTGTGACTTTGCCTTTTGTGTTAATTTGAGCACCACTATATGGAACTTCCCTATATCCATTCCCAGATTCAACAGCAACCTTTGCAATCAAGCCCTTTGCAGCAGGAGCTGGTGGAGTTGGTGGAGTAGGTTTATCTGGATTATTTCCACCACCTTGACTCTGCGGACATCCCATCAATGAAAGTCCAAAAATAGAGGCAATTAAAACCCCTGTTAAAAAATTCCTTTTCATACTTTACCCTCCTTAAAACAAGGTAAAAAGTTAATGCGATATTGCATACAAATTCTGCATACAACCCTATTCTTTTATAAGCACATATCTATCAAACTCCACCATCACATCTTTATCACCAGTGAAATTGATAGTCTTTTCATCCATCAATCTATAAACTTTGGGCCAATGACTATAAACATAGCTATGCACTTTTAGAGTGTAACGTCCTTTTTCAAGACCTATAAACTCAACTATGTTCATATCCTCCTTATTTTGCACTTCAGGATCAGGAGCCACTAAATATCCCCCTGCAACACAAACTCCCCTATCATCATACAAAAAGACGTATGGAACAAAGTTTCCAAAATTAATATCATGTTCTCCATTTTTATCTTCAGCTTTTGGTTCAATTTTCGCTTTTAATGCAAAAGAACTATACTTTGTTTTCTTAGCTTCCACTGCACCTTTTTTTACAAGTTGTGCAGCTTTATAGACATTTATTCTTCCATATCCTCGCTTTGTATTAAAATCTTCGTCACCTTCAATCTTATCAGCTGTCCTTTCTAAGATGCTTTTCATTTGTTGAGGCGTGATTTCTGGGTTAAGTCCTGCTAAGTAGGCCACAGCACCTGCCACAAAAGGAGCTGCCATAGAAGTACCATTAAACGTAACATAGCCTGAATCATCACTATGCTTCAAACTTGTTATATTCTCTCCCGGTGCCACTATAGAAATCCATGCTCCAGTATTACTATAGGCAGAAACTCTATCACTACCATTAGAGGAGCCAACAGCCAAAACACCTTTATATGCACTAGGATAAGAAGGAGTACGCAAGCCATCATTTCCCATTGCAACCACTGGCAAAACTCCATTTGCTAAAGCATAGTTGATCACTTCATTAGCAAAAGGAGAAGGCTGAGGAGTCCCTATAGAAAGATTAATTGGAACACAAGCTTGCCTTAATCCATCATTATTTCTCATGTTTATAACGTAGTCTGTAAACTTTCTGATTGCATCCATGGAGCAAAACTCTCTAAAGTTCCCATTCTTATCAACTGGGTCAAACATTCCTCGATACATCACAACCTTAGTATTCTTTCCTGAAACTCCAACAATTCCTTTTCCGTTATCCATAGGAGCTGCCATAATTCCAACACAATGCGTTCCATGACCTTGTAAGTCTGCTTCTGTTGTAGAAGATTCCCATCCGGCAAAAGCAATTCCATCAGACTGCTGTACAATTTTTTGCACAAAATGATCTTTTATTATGCTCTGTCCATTAGCATCTTTTAAGTCTTCATGTGTTAAAGAAACACCTGAATCCATAATTCCCACTAGCACAGGACTATCTCCAAAACCTATTTTTTCATAAGCTTCTAAAGCCTTTGTTATTTCAAGAGAATAGCCTGAGCCTTTTAGCACAGGGTCTTTATCAAACGAAAGTTGATTCAAAACATCTTTTTCTTCACTTCTTTCGTAAGGAAAGGTAATTTTATGCTGGTAATCTGCACTTCTCACTCCAGGAGTTTTCAAAAGAGGAATGAGAATATCTTTTTCTTTCTCCGAGCTAACACAATACCAGCTTAAATCATCGTTTAAGCTCATCTTACCCACAATCTTAGCACCTAGTGAAAGAACAGCATCTTCAAACCTACTATCAGCTTTGACCACATAAGCACCTTCCGCAATATTTTCTTTTGAAGGTCTTTCTAAAATTGAATTATTACTAAGTTCGTTTTCAGATTTAACAGTAAAATCGAAACATCCATTTTCACTAGAAGTAGTTGTCAAAGAAAGACCTGCCCCGTAGGTATTAGAATAACTCACAATGCCTGCTTCATTCTTATATTCTTTAGTGAAACAAGGAGGCATCTTTTTAACGTTTCTTATATCATCTGGTAGCTTTCCACTCACTCCAAAAACGTCCCAATAATAAATTTCACCATCCTTAAAAGTTTCCCATCTTTGAGCTATATTAAATACTCTAGTGGTCAACATTTCTTTTTTCATAATCACTAAAGAATTAGATGCATCCCACTCAACAAAATCTTTCACTTCCATATAATAGGGGACAATTTTTTTAGCTTTTAACGTTGTTATCATTATTTTCTTATTATCATTCATAAGGAATTCAAGTTCTTCTTTCCCTGTTCCCTTGTAATTAAAATGATAGCGAAACAACATCCGATACATCTCATCAAACCTAAATGTATTAACTATAAGTCCACAGGTGAAGTAATCACTTTTCTTTGCATCCCAAAGGCTGGGTTCAGATACAGAAATTGCAAAATCTTGCAACACTGCACTAAAAGGAGCATAACGTGAAGGCATTACTAGAGATGCATGTTGACTAGGTTTTGTTAGGTAAGCTTTATATTGTGGCAATATCTTACACTTTGCCACCCCAGATTCAAAATAATAACCATCTTGAATGTATATTTTCGCCTTATATTCATATTCTTTGTTCACTTCACAAGTTCCAGTCCTATCTAGCAAATAGGAAAGCGGAATAGAATTGTTTTCTCTTATATCACTAGGATTTTTAAAAAAACTTGTGAATATAGACGCAAACTCTCTTTCTTTGCCTTCTGCAACCTCTCGCCTAAAAACTTCAACAGCAATAATATTTGCCAGATCTAAGTTTTTGTCTTTGACGCTAAAGAAAATACTAGGAGCATAATGAACATCTTTAATATTTTCTTCACTTTGTGAAGGTCCTACGCTGTAGATTTGGTTGTAAGCAGAGTAGGTTTTTGCTTCAACGTAAAAGTCTGTAAGACTATAGACATCTCCATCATATTTCTGAAAATTAGCAGTTCTGGGTTCACACACGATATAATTATGAGATTCTAGCCTGTTACCTGCTATATCATAAAAAACAGCAATTAAGTCTTGCTCGTCCTTTGTAAAAGATTCCCAAACGCCACCTGATTCAAGCAGAAAATCAAAGTCCGACACCCATTCATCATCAACAAACTTAGAATATCCTAGAGGTGAACCTAATACATCTTGCTTTGATTTCACTGACGATGAAGGAGTTTTGCCTAAGCCAATCTTAGCATCAAAACCATAAGCAAGACTTGAATATATTGCAGCAGAACTAGAAGACACTTTTGCACTAAACTTTCCCTTAACAGGAGTTTCTATCTTTAAACCATCTGTAACAGCAACCTCAGCTCCACCTTCTTTTACAAATTTAAACTCTTTTAACTCCAAAAAAGCTTTATTTCTAGTTTTTTGTGCCTTTAGCAGACACACAATGCCAATATCATCAGTTAAAGTTTTAATTTTCAAGTTCTTCACGTAAGAACTTGCATAAGAAGCATTTCCTTCCACTGCAAAATTATAACGCTTACCCACTTCAAGCTTCGGAAAAGCCACACCATAAGGGCAAACTTCATTAAAAACCTTCTTTTTTGTATCACAATCAGATATTGTCAATTTCAGATCACTTGTGTACGAACCATTGACTGAACTAAGAATGTTAACCCTACAAACATTCGCTGGCCTATCGGGAATTTTATTTTCATGAGTCTGCGGATTATTATCAGCCTTATGTTTACATGATGAAAATGCTACAAACACAAATAATATAGTAAATAGCCTTTTAATAATTTTCACATTTACCTCCTATACTCGCCATCAACATACACCAATATCGCTCCACTATCAAGACACAGCGAAATTGGATGTTTTAGTAAAAATAAACATCCAAGATGGCTTTTAAGCATAAAAAATGCAGTAAGTTCAAAAACCTACTACAATTACTTCATTACTTACACCTTATTCTTTAGAAGAAGATTCTGTTTTTTCCTCGACAACCTCTTCTTTGATCTCCTCTTTTTCTCGACGCGATCTTTTGGGTTTTTTCACCTCTTTCACTTCTTCAATCAAAGCTTCAACACTAAATTTCAATGTTGCAACAGTGTTTTCATACAATTTAATAGTTGCAGTATGATTTCCAACTGATTTAATTGTGTTGCCTTGAATTTCAATTCGTCTTCTTTCAATATCAAAACCACTTTTAAGAAGTTCTTCAAAGAGTGTTTGAGTGGTTACCGCTCCATAAAGCTTACCATTAGGCCCTGCAGGCATGACAATTTTTATTTCAAGTGCTTCAAGCCTTTCTTTTATGCTTGCAGCATCTTTCCTTTTTGCCTTCTTTCGCTCTTCAATTTCATCTTTTCTAGCTTCAAAGTCTGCCATTGCCGTAGGAGTACACAAAACCGCCAAACCTCTAGGAAACAAGTAGTTCCTAGCATAGCCCTTAGCAACATTTTTAATGTCTCCTTCTTCACCTAAATATTTAACATCAACATTTAATATAACTTTCATAATCAAGCTCCTAAATTCCTCACTTTAACTTCCAGGAGTTGGAAATTAAGCATTGTAGTAGAACTAAAACATACTATCATTAGTTACAAAAGGCAAAAGTGCCAAAGCCCTAGCTCTCTTAATCTCTGTTGTAAGCATTCTCTGGTGTTTTGCACAAGTACCTGTAATCCTGCGCGGCAAAATCTTTCCTCTTTCAGTGATAAAACGTCTCAAAGAAGCAGGATCTTTGTAGTTTACAACCAGTTTTTGTGAGCAAAACCTACAAACCTTCCTCTTATAGAAAACTCTTCCACGTTTTTTTTCTTCACCGTCTTTCACATTTTCTGCCATTGTGGCATCAACATCCATATCTTCCATTGTCTCTTCTGACATAAAAATTCTCCTAATTATTAAACTTAACTAAAATGGAATATTATCCAATTCTGAATCATCTTCTCCATATTCTTCGTATTGAGGCACATCTTTTCGCTTTGGATATTGCCCACCTTCATCACTATATGAATCTGACGATTGATACTGTTTCCCTGTTCCTTGAGGCTGCCCTAAAAGCTGCAAATTACTTGCTACAATCTCAACTTTACTTCTAGGTTGCCCATCTTGTTCCCATCTATTCTGGCGAAGCTCCCCTGTAACGGCGACTTGCTTACCTTTCACTAAATATTGGTTGATAGCTTCTCCCATCTTACCCCAGAAAACAACATCGAAAAAGCTCACTTCATCAACCCACTCTTCGCCTGCCTTTTTCCTTCTATTGACTGCAATAGAAAATTTAACTACGGGAGTTCCACCTTGCGTATAACGTAATTCAGCATCTCGCGTTAAACGCCCAACCAACACCACATGATTTATGTCTGCCATACTTTTTCCCTTAAAAGCTACCCATCAATCCTAACAAACAAATATGTTAGAATTTGAGTAATAAGCCTAAATCTCTTGTTGAGTTCGATCATACAAGCAGGATCAGCTTCAATATTAAAAAGAGTGTACCTACCCTTTTTATTTTTACGGATTTCATATGAAAGATCCTTATCCCCATAAGATTCCTCTGATGTTACATTAACATTAAAAGATTTTAATGTTTCTCTAAGACTCTCAATTCCTGCTTGAAAAACTGCGTCTTCAACAGGAAAGACAGTCATCAATTCGTATTTTCGCATACGCTCCTCCTAATGGATATTCTAAAAAATACCTTGCAAAACACTAAATGCAAGGTAGAAGTGAAGGCGTATTCTACAATAAAGAAAGTCTTTTAGTCAATTATAGAAAAAAGCAAAACTTTTTGTATGAACTTTTTGCTAACCCACTTGTAGTATTAAAAAAAATGGTATATTCTATAACTCTCATAGATAGTTTTCGCTTAGGAGTGTAAGAGATATGTTGCAAATTTATGTGCTTGTAGTGGCTGTTAATGCTTTAATGGGTATTCTTATCGTATTGGGAAAGTTTAGAGAAGATATGCAAGGAAGCTTTTTGCATGGGAATATTTTCACATTAACGCTTACAATTATTGCATTCATGATAGCACTTTTTTGCCTGATTGCTCCCTATGGTCAAAGTGGGCTGTCAGCTACTCCACTACTTGGTGATTTCTTGCCTACTGTCATAACTGTAGCTGGAGCTTTAGTATTTTTAACGCGATATATAAAGCAAAACCATCCTGATAAGATTGAAAGCAATAATTTTTTTCTAGCTATAGACGCAAACGAGTATTATGTTGGAATAGCCTGTGTAGCTATAGCCATTATTCATTTTTTGTTCCCTGGTGTTCTGTTTTTATAAACTGTCTCACCATTGGCTTATTACATAAATACCAGTAGCCTCATAAACTTAGTCTGTAGCTTTTTTTACCTCGCCTATAAGGCTTCCATCCTAAGAGCACCTTGCAAGGTGCTTTTAGGAATGTCTGACATCATTAAATATTCTAAACGTACATTAGAAAATGTTATAACCGTACATTAGGGGATGTGAAAACAGTACATTAGCTAATGTTATGATTGTACATTAGCTAATGTACTGCCCCCATTCTGTACAGCATTGGGTGTGCAAACCCCGCTATATCGCGAGGCGTTGCTGTACAGCATTGAGGCACAAACCTCGCTATATTGCGACTGTGTTCTGTACAGAAACGGGATCGAATATAGCGGGGTTTTGCCTAGCGATATAGCAACGATAACTATTATGCTATAGTACTACAGTAGAATCAGAGGTAGCTATTTACACTACCATTTTCTTGACTTTTCCATAAAGAGTGTCAATTCATCACAATAAAGTGGAGATATTTTCTTGAAATGCAACATTATAAAGCATTTTCTTGCCTTCCCCTATTCCTTTACAAGCAAAAGAAAGCAAGAAAATGACTCAAAATTAATGAATGGTTTTATTGGATTAGCTTATTAATCTTCATTTTTTTCGTCTTTCATCTCATCATTCTTATAATTCATGATAGGATTTACGCCACCCCACGAATCTTTATCAGGGGTAGTTAAAATTTTCTTAAAATATTCATCTTGAGTATAATCTTTGACAAATAGTTTAGACAAATTTTCTACTATAAAATCAAACATGCTAGTTCACCTTTTATTTATATGGAAGCAATTTTGCAAAAAGATTCTGCCTTTAATGAAGCCCCACCAATTAAGCCCCCATTTATATTTGGCATTTTAAGTAGCTCTTCTGCATTACTTTCTTTCATAGAGCCACCATATTGAATAACAATATCTTTTGCTATTTTTTCATCATAAAGAGATGCTATGCAAGTTCTTATAAAAGCATGCATATCATCAGCATCTTTAGGGCTTGCACTTTTGCCTGTTCCAATTGCCCAAACAGGCTCATAAGCTATAGTAACTTTTTGCATATCATCTTTAGAAACACCTTTTAAGCCTTCCATCACTTGTGCCTTACAAACAGCCTCTGCCTTTCCACCTTCTCGCTCTTCAAGTTTTTCTCCAATACAAAGAATCACTTCCATTCCATGCTTTAAGGCTAACAAAACTTTTTTGTTTATCATCTGATCTGTTTCTTTGAATATGTGTCTTCTTTCTGAATGCCCTAAAATAACAGTCTTCACTCCAACATCAAGCAATTGAAGGGGGGAAACATCACCTGTGTATGCTCCAGCTTCTTCAAGCCCCATGTTTTGAGCTCCTAAAAGAATTGAAGAGCCTTTTAGCACATCTCCAACAGCTTGTAAAAATGGAAAAGACGGAGCAATCATATATTTATTTTTTGCATTTTTAAGCCCTTCCTTCATCTTTTTGGCTAGCTCTATAGCCTCTTCTTTTCTCAAATTCATTTTCCAATTTGCTGCAATGTAATAACAACTCATAATATTTCTCCTATAAATTAGATGTATAAATTGAATAAGCAAAAATTGCCACTAACAGATCACTGAATAGGCTCAGCGTGATATGAACTACGAACCAAAGGCCCTGAATTTACACGCTTAAACCCCATCTC